>SHXR01000015.1 GCA_009693235.1 Betaproteobacteria bacterium
TGTTGCTGGGTCATTGTGAGCGAAGTTTTCGCCGCTACATTGAGCGTTTCCAAGCCGATGGGCTGGAGGGGCTGCTGGACAAGCGCTTGAGCCAGATCTCCAAACGTCGAGCCAACCAAGCGGAGATTGATGGCGTGGTGCACAGCTACGCGATGGAAGCGGCCGCGCAAGCGCGCATCCCGTTCATCGTGCTGGATCGGCCCAATCCCCTGGGTGGCCGCGCGGTGGAAGGCCCGCTGCTCGATGCTGATCAAACCTCCTTTACCGGCTACTTTCCCTTGCCGGTCCGTCATGGCATGACGATCGGTGAACTTGCGCAGTACTTCAATGCGGAAGCGAAAATCGGCGCTGCGTTGCAGGTCGTCAAGATGCAGCACTACACGCGCAATCTTTGGTACGACCAGACTGGCCTGCCTTGGATCGCCCCCTCACCGAATCTGCGCCGCCTTGAACAAGCGATCCTGTACCCCGGCATTGCCTGGGTGGAGGGCACCAATGTCAGCGTAGGGCGCGGCACCGATCGGCCATTCGAACTGTTTGGCGCGCCCTGGATTGATAGCGCGAAACTCACCGAGTATCTCAATGGCCGCAACATCGCCGGCGTTTTCTTCACTCCGACGAAATTTACCGCGACCTCCAGCCGGCATGCCGGCAAACCAAGTCATGGTGTAGGCGTCGCGCTGCAGAACCGCGAGACGCTGGATTCCTCCGTGCTGGGGCTGGAAATCGTCGTGGCGCTCGCGAAACTATTTCCCCAGCACTTCGATCTGCCAAAGACTGCCAGCATCATCGGTTCAAAAGCGGTCTCAAGCGCGATTGGGGCGGGCATCGATCCGACGACGATCGTCGCCAACTGGCAGTCCGATCTGGAGCAGTTTCGCGCGCGACGGGACCGCTACTTACTGTATCGGTAGCAAGGCGTCAGTCGGGATCAGCGCGTTGCACCGCCGCGAGGATGGCCAATGCATCCCGCGTCGCCGCGACATCGTGAACGCGGACGATCTGTGCCCCGCGCTCAACCGCAAGCAATGCTGCCGCGATGCTCGCGGGCAATCTTTCATGGGCGGGGCGTCCGGTAATGTTGCCGAGCATTGATTTGCGCGATAAACCGACCAGCACCGCAACCCCTGCGCTGCTAAATTGCTGTAGCGCCCTAAGCAGTGCAAGATTGTGATCGAGATTTTTGCCGAAACCGAAGCCCGGATCGATCGCGATGCGATCGTGCGCGACCCCTGCATCCGCAAGCGCAGCAATCCTTTCCCGCAGAAACGCATCCACCTCACCGACCACATCAACATAGGTGGGATGAGCCTGCATGGTTCGCGGCTCCCCCCGCATATGCATGACGCAAAGAGCCGCCGCGGTCTTCGCGAGCGCCTCGATGGCACCTGCGGCGCGAAACGCATTGACGTCGTTGATCATCGCGGCGCCCGCTTGCATGGCCTCCCGCATGACCACAGGCTTCGAGGTGTCGATGGAAATGGGTACCTCAAGACGTGCCAGCGCGGTCAATACCGGCAGCAAGCGATCGAGTTCCTCGTCTGCGCTCACCGGTGCGGCGCCAGGCCGTGTCGATTCTGCCCCCAGATCCAACAGATCAGCGCCCTCCTCCACGAGCCGATGGGCGTGATCGACCGCCCGTTGTGCATCGAGAAAGGCGCCGCCGTCGGAAAATGAATCGGGTGTGATATTGACGATGCCCATGATGCGCGGGCAATCGAGCATCAAAACAAAACGGCCGCATCGTAGGATGTGGCCGTCGGTCAGTGATGAGGCGCTTGCCTCCATCATTTCACCACGCGCTTAAGCCGTAACAGGAGCTGGCGTTGGGCCGGCGCCGGGTTGCGGAGGTTGCGGTGCGGGGGGCGCGCTAGAGGGCTTCGGCGGCCGGGGCGGCAGACCTGCCATGATGTCGTTGATTTGGTCCGCATCGATGGTTTCCAGCTCCAGCAACGCCTTGGCCATCGCCTCAACTTTGTCGCGATTCTCTTCGAGGATGCGCCGGGCCAGCTTGTATTGCTCGTCGATGATGCGGCGGATCTCGCTATCGACCTTTTGCATGGTCGCTTCCGACACGTTCTTGTGCGTGGTGATCGACCGACCGAGGAACACTTCCCCTTCGTTCTCGCCGTACACCATCGGACCCAATTCATCGGACATGCCGTAGCGGGTGACCATATCGCGCGCCATTTGGGTCGCCCGTTCAAAGTCGTTAGTCGCACCGGTGGTCATCTGGTGCATGAACAATTCTTCTGCCACGCGCCCGCCAAACAGCACCGCGATGCGATTCAGCAGAAACTCGCGGTCATAGGAGTAGCGGTCTTCCTCGGGCAATTGCATCGTCACGCCGAGCGCCCTGCCGCGCGGGATGATCGTGACCTTGTGTACCGGATCCGTCTTCGGCAGGACCTTCGCGACGATCGCATGACCCGACTCATGAAATGCGGTGTTGCGGCGCTCTTCGATGCTCATGACGAGCGATCGACGTTCCGCACCCATCATGATCTTGTCTTTGGCACGCTCGAAGTCATCCATATCGACCAGCCGCTTGGTTTTGCGTGCGGCGAACAGCGCCGCTTCGTTCACCAGATTCGCGAGATCGGCGCCTGAGAATCCCGGAGTTCCGCGGGCGATGATTTCGGCCTTTACGTCCGGTGCCAGCGGCACCTTGCGCATATGCACCAGCAGAATCTGTTCACGGCCGCGGATGTCAGGGAGCGGCACCACGACTTGGCGATCGAATCGACCCGGACGAAGCAACGCAGGATCCAGTACGTCTGGCCGGTTCGTCGCGGCAATCACGATGACACCAGCGGTGGGCTCGAAACCATCCATCTCGACCAACAATTGATTGAGCGTTTGCTCGCGCTCATCGTTGCCGCCACCAAGACCCGCACCACGCTGACGGCCGACGGCATCAATCTCGTCGATGAACACGATGCAAGGCGAATGCTTCTTGGCCTGTTCGAACATGTCGCGCACACGCGCGGCGCCGACACCGACAAACATCTCGACGAAGTCTGAACCGGAAATCGAGAAGAACGGCACCTTCGCCTCACCGGCGATGGCCCGCGCAAGCAGGGTCTTTCCGGTGCCGGGGTTGCCCACCATCAGGACGCCCTTCGGAATGCGACCGCCTAGTTTCTGAAACTTCGATGGGTCACGCAGGAAGTCGACCAGCTCGGACACTTCTTCCTTCGCTTCATCACAGCCGGCAACGTCGGCAAACGTCACGGTGTTGTTGGATTCGTTCAGCATCCGCGCACGGGATTTCCCGAATGAGAAGGCACCGCCCCGACCGCCGCCTTGCATCTGGCGCATGAAGAAGATCCAGACGCCGATCAACAGCAGCATCGGGAACCAGGAAATGAAGATATGCATCAGCGTGGACTGTTCTTCCTGAGGCTTGGGCGCTTCGACCACGACGCCCGCCTTCATCAGATCGCTGACCATCCAGATATCGCCCATCAGGCCCGGGGAATAAGACTGAATCGCGCGGCCTTCACTCGTCTCGGCCTTGATGACCCGCCCCTCGATGGTGACCCGCTTGATGCGACCGGCCTTTGCCTCATCGATGAGCTGCGAGTAGGGAATCGACTGGCCGCGCGGTTCACGCTGATTGAACTGGTTAAATACAGTCATCAGCACCAGCCCGATTACCAGCCAGATCACTAGGTTCTTGACGAGATTGTTCAAGCTCACTCCTTGAGGTCCACATTTCGCAGGCCGTGGTAAGTGCCTGCGCGGGAAACTTGTGCACGATTCGCACGGTCTACTGTGCACCAAAACCCACCTTGGCGGCCCGCCGATTTGGCGCGAAAAACCGAGGTACTTCCTTCATTTACACGGCATCAGTCGGCCGTTCGGCGCAATTCTAATCCGAAAGGGCCGGCAAATCCCGCTCTAATCCGTGGCGAACACCTCCTGATCTTGGGACGAATTCCTAAGAATCAAGTCTCTCCTGATACGCAATAGCCGCGCGCCACGAGATACATTTCTGCTGATCGATCCCGCGATGCCTCGGGTTTGCGGGAGGTCACGTCTTCGAATCGCTTGCGAAGGGTAGCCAGTAATGCCGGAAAACCGCTTCCCTGGAATGCTTTGATGACGAACGCGCCTTTTGGTTTCATGTGATGCACAACAAAATCCAGGGCGAGCTCAGACAACAACTCGGAGCGGGCTTGATCAACCGATGCGATACCCGACAAATTAGGCGAAAGATCGGACAGCACCACATCCACCCGCGCTCCGCCCAGCGCATCGGTGATGGCAGCGAGAATCGGGTCCGCAGTGAAATCGCCTTCGATGATCGCGATCCCTGGCAGCGGTGCGATCGGCAGCAGATCGACCGCAACAATCCTGCCTTTAGCACCGATCCGCGCGGCAGCCACCTGCGACCAGCTGCCGGGCGCCGCACCAAGATCAACCACCAACTGGCCCGGCGCAAAGAGACGGTCACGCTCATTGATTTCGATCAGCTTATAGGCCGCGCGCGAGCGATATCCTTCCGCTTTAGCCCGGCGCACGAACGGATCATTGACATGCTCGTCCATCCAGCGTACACCGCCCCGTACCATGCGCCCACCTTGGCGTGCCATCAATTCTCACCATGCAAATTGCGAATAACACATCCGCTTCAGTGCCAACGCCGCAGCCGGCGCTTTCAACAGCAGTCCGTAGTGCACTGCGCGCCCGCGCGCATGCGCTGGCGCCGGTCGTCATGATCAGCGGGCGGGGCTTGACGGAAGGCGTGCTGGCCGAAATCAATCGATCTTTGACCAGTCACGAGCTCATCAAAATCCGCGTGCTGGATACCGACCGCATCGAACGCGATGCCCTGCTGGCAGAAGTGTGCGACCGGGCCCGCGCCCAGCCGGTCCAGCATACCGGAAAAATCCTGGTCGTCTATCGAGAGAATCCGGAGCGCCCTGAGAAGGACGTCGAAGCAACGCCCGTGCGGGCAAAACCCGTAGCGAAACGGGTGAACGTGCGGCGCCGGATGATCAAGAAGTAGCGAAAAGGAATCGACCCTTCACCCTTCACCGCCTTCAATCTACTCGTACCGCACCGCCAAAACCTCCATCTCCCGCACCCCGCCCGGTGCCTGTATTTCGACGATATCGCCGACCGATTTGCCGATCACGGCGCGCGCTGTGGGTGAGCCGATCGAAATCTTGCCCAATTTAATATCCGCTTCGTCTTCACCCACGATCTGGTAGGTGACCCGTTCGCCGGATTCAACGTTTTCCAGATCCACCGTCGCGCCAAATACGCAGCGCCCCTCCGCATCGAGCGTTTTGGGATCGACCACCACCGAACTTGACAGCTTGGATTCCACTTCAGCGATGCGACCCTCGACAAATCCCTGACGCTCCTTGGCCGCATCGTATTCGGCATTCTCAGAGAGATCGCCGTGCGCGCGCGCCTCGGCAATCGCTTGAATGACAGAAGGGCGATCGACGGTCTTGAGACGATGTAACTCGGCACGCAATTTCTCGGCGCCGGCAACGGTTAGCGGGAATTTGGTCATGGGATGGAACCCTCGGCCGCACTTGTAAAAACAAACCCCGGCAGCGGGCCGGGGATCAATGAAAGCCGAATCATGTCACCATCTTGGCGGCTGTGGGAAGGGTACTGTGCGACCAATCTACCGATTCGCCGCAACGCCCCGCAATCGCCCATGCAAGTCCTGCAGCGAATGGGGGACCAGTTGATCGAGATAGCGCATCCCGGTACATACAGCCCGCGCGCCCGCCACCGTTGTGAAGTAGGGAATCCGGCTTTGCACGGCCGATGTACGAATCGACCGTGAATCCTGAATGCTCATCCGCCGGGTATCGACGGTATTCACGACCAGGCAGATTTCGCCGCTTTTCATCATGTCGACGATATTCGGCCGCCCCTCGCCCACCTTGCGCACGATGGAAACCAGCAGACCTCTTGCCACCAAAGCCTGGCCAGTGCCGGTGGTGGCGACCAGATCAAAGCCAAGATCGTGGAACGCCTGACCGATATCCATCGCGGCGGATTTATCGGCATCCCGCACGCTGATGAACACGCGGCCGCTTGTGGGAAAACGCGTGCCTGCACCGAGTTGGGACTTGATGAACGCTTCGCCGAAGGTATCACCCACGCCCATCACTTCGCCGGTCGATTTCATTTCCGGTCCGAGAATCGTATCGACACCCGGAAACTTGATGAACGGAAACACCGCCTCCTTCACCGAGAAGTACGGCGGGACGATTTCACCGGCAATGCCTTGCTTGGCAAGCGACTGGCCCGCCATGCAACGGGCGGCGATCATTGCGAGCGGCCGGCCCGTTGCCTTCGACACGAAGGGCACGGTGCGCGATGCACGCGGATTCACTTCGAGTACGAAGACCATGTCCCGCTGAATCGCGAACTGCACATTCATCAATCCAACGACATTGAGGCCGCGCGCGAGCACGATGGTCTGGCGCCGGAGCTCCCGTTCGAGATGCGACGGAATCGAATAAGGCGGCAATGAACACGCCGAGTCACCGGAATGGACGCCCGCCTGTTCGATGTGTTCCATGATGCCGCCGATCACCACCGCTTCGCCGTCGGCCAGCGCATCGACATCGACTTCGATCGCATCATTCAGGAAGCGATCGAGCAGCACCGGCGAGTCGTTCGATACTTTGACGGCCTCCCGCATATAGCGCTCGAGATCGGCACGCTGGTGGACGATTTCCATCGCACGTCCGCCGAGGACGTAACTCGGGCGCACCACCAGCGGATAGCCGATTTCGTCTGCGGCCGCAATTGCCTGTGCCTCGGTGCGCGCGGTTCGGTTCGGCGGCTGGCGCAGGCCCAATCGATGCAGGAGCTTTTGGAAACGCTCGCGATCTTCGGCGACATCGATCATGTCAGGCGTGGTGCCGATGATCGGTACGCCCGCACGTTCCAGCTCACGGGCGAGTTTGAGCGGCGTCTGCCCACCGTACTGCACGATCACGCCTTCCGGTTTTTCCTTGTCGACGATTTCGAGCACGTCTTCGAGCGTCAAGGGCTCGAAGTACAAACGATCAGACGTGTCGTAGTCAGTCGAGACGGTCTCGGGATTGCAATTGACCATGATCGTCTCAAAACCGTCTTGGCGGAGGGCCAACGCCGCATGCACGCAGCAATAATCGAATTCGATGCCTTGACCGATCCGGTTCGGACCGCCGCCTAGCACCATGATCTTGCGCCGATCGGTTGGCGCTGCCTCGCATTCCTCGTCGTAGGAGGAATAGAGATAGGCGGTCTGCGTCGCGAATTCGCCCGCGCAGGTATCGACGCGCTTATAGACCGGCCGCACGCCAAGCGCATGACGATGCGCGCGAATCACCATGCTGGTCGCACCGCAAAGCTTACCGATCCGCGCATCGGCAAAGCCGCGGCGCTTCAGATCGAAGAGTTCATCGCGTTCGATCGAGGCAACGGAGCGCCCGGCGAGCGCTTGTTCGCGTCGAATCAGATCTTCGATCTGGGCGAGGAACCAAGGATCGATTTTCGTCAAGGTGTGAATCTGCTTAAGCGTTCGACCGCAGCGAAAGGCGTCGGCCACATACCAGATCCGGTCGGGCCCCACCACCGCCAGCTCCGCGTCGAGCACATCGGCATCGGTGGTCTTCTCATCCAACCCATCGACGCCGACTTCCAGCCCACGCAGCGCCTTCTGAAAGGATTCCTGAAACGAGCGTCCGATCGCCATCACTTCGCCGACCGATTTCATCTGCGTAGTGAGGCGTTTGTCGGCCTGCGGGAATTTCTCGAAGGCAAAGCGCGGAATCTTGGTGACGACGTAATCGATGGCGGGCTCGAAGGATGCGGGCGTCGCCCCGCCGGTGATGTCGTTCGACAATTCATCGAGCGTGTAGCCCACTGCGAGCTTGGCCGCAATTTTCGCGATCGGGAATCCAGTTGCTTTCGAAGCGAGCGCCGACGATCGTGACACCCGCGGATTCATTTCGATCACGATCATCTGACCGTTCGCCGGATTGATCGCGAACTGCACGTTCGAGCCGCCGGTATCGACGCCGATTTCGCGCAGCACCGCGATCGAGGCGTCGCGCATGATCTGATATTCCTTGTCAGTCAGCGTCTGAGCCGGGGCGACCGTAATCGAATCGCCGGTATGTACGCCCATCGGATCAAAGTTTTCGATCGCGCAAACAATGATGCAGTTGTCCGCGGTGTCGCGAACGACTTCCATTTCGAATTCTTTCCAACCGAGCACCGATTCTTCGATCAACAGTTCGCGGGTCGGCGACGCTTCGAGTCCGCGTTCGCAAATCGCGGTGAATTCTTCACGGTTGTAGGCGATACCGCCCCCCGACCCGCCCATCGTGAAGGACGGGCGGATCACGACCGGAAAGCCGATCGATCCTTGCACTTGAAACGCTTCTTCCATGCTGTGCGCGGCGCCCGAACGCGGGCACGCCAGGCCGATTTTCTCCATCGCGAGCTTGAATTTTTGGCGATCCTCGGCTTTGTCGATCGCCTCGCGCTTGGCACCGATCATCTCGACGCCGTATTTTTCCAGCACGCCTTCCCGCGCAAGATCGAGTGCGCAGTTGAGCGCTGTCTGCCCGCCCATGGTCGGCAACAACGCATCGGGCTTCTCCATCGCAATGATGGCCTCGACCGTCTGCCAGGTAATCGGCTCGATGTAGGTCACGTCCGCCGATTCCGGATCGGTCATGATGGTCGCCGGATTCGAGTTCACCAGAATGACGCGGAAACCTTCTGCACGTAACGCTTTGCAGGCCTGCGCGCCCGAGTAGTCGAACTCGCACGCCTGGCCAATCACGATCGGCCCCGCGCCGATGATGAGAATCGAGTGGATGTCGGTACGTTTCGGCATGTCAGCGCATCATCTTCACGAAACGATCGAACAGATAACCGACATCGCGTGGACCAGGACTCGCCTCCGGATGCCCCTGGAAACAAAACGCCGGGCGATCGGTGCGCGCAAGCCCTTGAATCGTGCCATCGAAGAGCGACACATGCGTCACTCGCAGCGTCGCCGGCAAACGATCGGCATCCACCGCGAAGCCGTGATTCTGGCTGGTGATCACGACACTGCCGGTGTCCAAGTCTTTCACCGGATGGTTGGCGCCGTGATGGCCCAGCTTCATCTTCATCGTTTTGCCACCGGAAGCGAGCGCCATCAACTGATGCCCAAGGCAAATACCGAAGATCGGCAGGCGCGTTTCGTCGAGCAACTGTTTGATGGCGCGAATGGCGTAATCGCACGGTTCCGGATCACCGGGTCCATTCGACAGAAAAATGCCGTCAGGCGCGAGCTTCAGAACTTCCGCCGCGCTGGTCTTGGCGGGCACGACGGTTACCTTGCACTGACGATCCACCAGCAACCGCAAAATGTTGCGCTTGACGCCAAAGTCGTAGGCGACGACGTGATGTCGCGTCGCCAATTGTTTGGCATGACCGATCCCGAGTCGCCAGGAACGTTCGCGCCAAGGATAAGCGTTTGGCGTGGTCACGACTTGCGCGAGATCCATCCCGCTAAGGCCCGGAAACGAGCGAGCCGCCGCAATGGCAGCCTCTTCGTCCACGACCCCCGCCATCACCGCGCCGCTCTGCGCGCCCTTCTCTCGCAACAAGCGCGTGAGCCGGCGCGTATCGATATTCGCAATCGCCACGATCTTGTGACGCGCAAGATAGCCACTCAAGCTTTCGGTCGATCGCCAATTGGACACCACTAGCGATGCATCGCGAATCACCAGGCCGGCGGCGTGAATACGCCCGGCCTCTTCATCCTCCGGATTAACGCCGGTATTGCCGATGTGCGGATAGGTCAGCGTGACAATCTGGCGCGCATACGAGGGATCGGTGAGGATCTCCTGATACCCGGTCATGGCGGTATTGAAGACCACTTCGCCGACAGCTAGGCCTGCGGCGCCCAGCGCTTGCCCCCGAAATACCGTGCCGTCTGCAAGGGCAAGAACGGCTGGAGAGGGCGAAGTCACGGTGGTCGGAACGCTTTGAGCGGGTGAATGCGCTCACCCATTTTGAATCGGGGGAATCGAATTCTGCGGACGCGCGTACGCCGAATCTGCACCACCGATTCCGCACGCCATCAATTCTGAGCGGCGAATTTTACACTACCGCGTGCCGCGCCGCAGCAAACCTCCCAACGACCCTGATCAGCCGCGTTTCCAGCGTTCGAGATCGCGTCGATCGCGCTTGGTCGGTCGACCTTGAATGGCATGGGCCGGCTCATGCGCAAGCTTGCGTTGCAGCACTCGCAGGGCCCGCTTTTCGACGCTTTCCGGCGTCTCCTGATACAGCGTCTGAGCGATGGTGGCCGAGCCGCGACGCGTCTCCAGCACTTTCACCTCGATGTCCCATTCATAATCGCCAATCGTCACAATCAACCGGTCGCCGATTTTCAACTCTTTAGCGGGCTTGATGCGTTCTTCATGCCACCGCACCTTCCCCGCGTCGATCGCGTGTGCCGTAAGGGAGCGTGTCTTGAAAAACCGCGCTGCCCAGAGCCACTTATCGATGCGGCAGCGATCGTCGTCGTCTTGGTCCTCAACCGGCGTGTTGCGACGGCTCATGCCCGCTCACCAAGGAAGAAACTAGGGCGTGACGGCATCATCTTCTTGCTGCTGCAGCGCCCACATCTGCGCATAGAGCCCACCGGCATCGAGCAATTCACGATGCGCGCCGCGCTCGGCGATCCGTCCGTGATCCATCACGAGGATTTGATCGGCCCCCATGACCGTCGATAATCGGTGCGCAATCGTGAGCGTGGTACGCCCTTCGGAGATGCGGTCGAGTTCCGCCTGAATCGCCTTCTCTGATTTCGAATCCAAGGCCGAGGTGGCCTCATCAAAAATCAGAATCTTCGGATTTTTCAAGAGCGCCCGCGCAATGGCAACGCGCTGCTTTTCGCCGCCAGAGAGCTTCAAGCCACGCTCACCGACGGTGCTCTCGTACTTATCAGGAAGGGTGAGAATGAAATCGTGAATATGCGCCGCACGCGCCGCTTCGATCACTTCCTCCGGTGATGCGGTAGGCCGCCCATACTGGATGTTGTAGAGAATCGTGTCGTTGAAGAGGACGGTATCCTGCGGCACGATCCCGATCGCCCCTCGCAAGGACGTCTGGGTCACTGAGCGAATGTCCTTACCGTCGATGGTGATCCGCCCATCCGATACGTCGTAGAAACGGTAGAGCAGCCGCGCGAGCGTGGATTTTCCCGAACCCGAGTGCCCAACCACCGCAACGGTCTTGCCCGCGCCGATCTCGAAGCTCGTATCGAAGAGAATTTGGCGCTTCGCTTCATAGCTGAAATCGACGCTCTCGAAGCGGATATGCGGGCTCTCGGTCGCAAGGGGCGTCGCGCCCGGCGAATCGGCCACTTCGCGATTTTCCTCGAGCAGCCGGAACATCTTGTCCATGTCGATCAGCGATTGCTTGATCTCGCGATAGACCATGCCCAGGTGATTGAGCGGTATGTACAGTTGAATCAAGAGCGCATTCACGAGGACCAGATCACCGATGGTGAGCGTCTGGTCCATGACTCCCTCCGCGGCGAGCGCCATGAGCGCCGTAACCGCGATCGCGATGATCATGCTTTGACCGACGTTCAAGACACCGAGCGACGCTTCGCTCTTCACCGCGGCCGTTTCGTATTTCTGCAGGCTCTCATCGAAGCGCCGCGCCTCGAACTCTTCATTCGAAAAATACTTGACCGTTTCATAGTTGAGCAGCGAGTCGATGGCCCGCGCATTCGCCGTGGAATCGAGCTCATTGGCGCGTTTTCTGATTTCGATGCGCCATTCCGTGATCAACAGCGTAAAGAGAATGTAGAGCGCGACCGCTGCGAAGGTCACCGCGGGAAAGCGCCAATCGAATTTGGCGATAAGCACGGCTGCGACCAGACCAAATTCGAGAATGACCGGAATGATCGAGAAGATCATGTAGGACATCAGGGTCGAGATGCCGCGCGTACCTCGCTCGATATCACGAGTCATGCCACCGGTCTGCCGGTCGAGGTGGAACCGAAGACTCAGGCTATGCAGATGACGGAACACGGTGAGCGCGACGCGCCGGATCGCGCGTTGCGTCACGCGAATGAAGAGTACGTCCCGTAACTCGGCAAAGAGCGTCGAGGCAAATCGCAGCGCACCATAGGCAAGCAACAAGGCGACCGGCAATGCCACCAGGGCAAGCACAGGGTTAACCCGGTCGACCACATCCTTCAGAACGAGCGGTACCCCGACATTCGCGAGCTTCGCTGCGATCAGAAATCCCAGCGCGACAAAAACGCGCACGCGGTATTCCCACAGGTAGGGAAAGAGCAAGCGAAGCGCTCGCCATTCGTTGCGCCGGACCAGCGGTGTCGGTTGGGTGGTGGGTTGCGCCGACGAAGGGAGCGGTGGCGAGGCGGCGTGGGGATTCACAGGAGAATGTAAGGACTGTTCGAGGCGTGATTCTAATCACTGGCGTGCCCGAACGCCCGCATTAGCCGTGAAGCTGTCCCGTTCTTTGCTCGACTACCCCCCATTCGGAACGGGCTCCAGTGGTTTATCCTTATCCCCTCTTTTGGGAGCCCGGGCATGACCATCGCACTTGTGCTGATTGTCGCGGTGATTGGCGTCATGACGCTCGCCTATGCGCGGGCGCAGGGCGCCCTCTGGCTGGTGAGTGCGATGGCGTTTCTGGTCGCGCTCAAATTCTCCCTGGGCGCGTCATGGGCACTCATTGGTCCCGTTATCGTTATCGGCACCTTGGCCGGCCTCTTCTTGGTGATCCAACCTCTCCGGCAACGACTGGTAAGCGATCGCCTGCTCGCTATCTTCCGGCGCATCATGCCCGCCATGTCCCAAACCGAGGCCGAGGCAATCCATGCCGGAACCATCTGGTGGGATGGGGAGCTATTCACCGGACGACCCGACTGGGACAAAATGCTCGCCTATCCAAAGCCTTCACTCACCAGCGAGAAGCGGGCCTTTGTCGAGGAGGAAACCGCCCAGCTATGCGCAATGGTGAGCGAATGGGAAACCACGCACCACAACTACGATATGCCGCCTCAAGTGTGGCAATTCATCAAAGACAAGAGCTTTCTCGGGATGATCATCCCGAAGTCCTACGACGGCAAAGGCTTCTCCGCCTACGCCCATTCGGAAGTGATCCAGCGATTATCGACCCGATCGAGCGCCGCCGCAGTGAGCGTGATGGTGCCCAATTCGCTGGGGCCCGCTGAACTCCTCTTGCACTACGGGACGGACGAGCAGAAGAATTTCTATCTGCCGCGGCTCGCCAAGGGGATCGACACCCCGTGCTTCAGCCTCACCAATCCGCACGCCGGCTCCGATGCCGCAGCAATTCCGGATGTGGGCATCGTCTGCAAAGGCCCATGGCAGGGCAAAGAAGTATTGGGGATGCGGGTGACTTGGGAAAAGCGCTACATCACTTTGGGCCCCATCTCGACAATTCTGGGCCTGACATTTCAATTGAAAGATCCCCTGCACCTGCTGGGCGATGTCGTCGATATCGGCATTACCTGCGCGCTGGTACCAAGCGACACGCCGGGCGTGAACATTGGCCGGCGTCACATGACCTTGAATGCGGGGTTCATGAATGGGCCCAACTGGGGCAAGGATGTCTTCATGCCGCTCGATTGGATCATCGGTGGACCGAAGATGGCGGGCCAGGGCTGGCGCATGCTGATGGAGTGTCTCGCGGCCGGCCGCTCGATCTCGCTGCCTTCGTCGAGCGTTGGCCTGGCAAAGCTGGCCGTACTCGGCACTGGCGCCTATGCGCGCATTCGGACGCAATTCAACACGTCTGTCGGCAAATTCGAAGGGGTGGAAGAGGCGCTCGCGCGGATGGGCGGCAATCTCTACATGATGGATGCGGTGCGGCGCATGACGGTGGTCGCCGTCGATGCGGGTGAAAAGCCATCGGTGCTATCGGCGATCGCCAAGTACCATGTCACTGAGCGCGCCCGGGCCATTGTCAACGATGCGATGGACATCCAAGGCGGTAAGGGAATCTGCCTTGGCCCGAATAATTTCATGGGCCGTATCTATCAGCAGGTGCCGATCGCGATCACCCTCGAGGGCGCGAACATCCTCACCCGCAGCCTCATCATCTTCGGCCAAGGCGCGATTCGCTGCCACCCCTATGTGCTGCGCGAACTGAACGCGGCGCGCGACACCGATCACACGCGGGCCTCCCGCCACTTTGATCGTGCGTTCTGGAGCCATGTGAAATTCATCCTCGCCAATGCCGCGCGCACGTTCGTGACCGGCCTCACCGGTTCGCATTTCATCCATACGCCAAGCAATATTGCACCGGAAACGCGCCGGTACTATCAACAACTCACGCGGTTCTCGGCGGCGTTCGCGTTTATCGCCGACATCTCGATGCTGGTGCTGGGCGCCGGCCTCAAACGCCGCGGAAAGCTCTCGGCGCGGCTGGGCGATGTCCTCTCCTTGATGTATCTCGTTTCCTGCACATTGAAACGCTTCGAAGACGATGGACGCCCCGCCGCCGATGCACCGCTCATGCATTGGGCGATCTGGGATGCCATGTTCAAAACACAGACCGCCCTCGAAGGCGTGGTATCCAACTATCCAAGCCGAATCATTGCCGCCATGCTCCGCTTTCTGATCTACCCGACCGGGCGTCCATACTCGGTGCCCTCCGATCAACTCGGCCATGACGTTGCGCGTTTGCTGATCGCGCCATCGGCCACCCGCGATCGATTGACGGCCGGCTGCTATGTGCCGTCAGGGACCAACGACATCATCGGCACCATGAAGATCGCCCTGGCAGGCGCAGTGGAAGTCGAGGCGATTGAATCGCGCATCAAGGCAGCCCGTCGCGACGGCCGCCTCGGACCCGCAGACGATCTTTACCGCAGCGCCGTTGCGGCTGGCGTCATCACCGCGGAAGACGTTGAACGTATCAAGAGCTTCCATCGCTTGCGGGAGGAAGTCATTCGCGTCGATCACTTTGCCCAGGATTTCGGCCTGAGCGAAGCCCTGCACCCGGTCTCTGCGCGGGCGGCTGCCTGATGAGCGCCAAGCCAATCTACATCATCGATGGCGCGCGCTCGCCCTTTCTCAAGGCCCGCAACCGACCCGGCCCCTTTTCCGCGAGCGACCTCGCGACCGCGACCGGCAAGGTACTCCTCAATCGCCAAGCGTTCTCACCCGACGCGTTGGATGAAGTGATCCTTGGCGCGGCCGCACCGTCTGCAGATGAAGTCAACATCGGTCGGGTCGCTGCGTTGCGCATGGGTTGCGGACCAAAAGTGCCGGGCTGGACGGTCATGCGCAATTGCGCATCCGGAATGCAGGCGCTCGATTCGGCAATGGCCAATATGCATTCAGGGCGGTCGAATCTCGTCCTGGCAGGCGGCGCTGATGCCTTATCCCGCGCACCGGTGCTGTTCTCCGACCAAATGGTGAATTGGCTCGCCGATTTCTCCGCCGCCAGAACGCTCGGTCAAAAGGCCGCCGCGATCGCACGCTTTCGACCGCAATATCTCGCACCTGTCCTTGGCATCATTCGCGGTCTCACCGATCCGGTGGTGGGTCTCCTGATGGGGCAGACCGCCGAGAATGTCGCTTACCGGTTCGGTATCTCCCGCGATGCGATGGATGAATTCTCGGTGCGTAGCCATCAGCGTGTCGCGCGCGCTTATGACGACGGCTGGATGACCACGCCGCGCAATGGATTGCCGGTGGAAGTCGTGCCGATCTTCGACGCGAAAGGCCGTCCCTACCTGGAAGATGATGGGTTGCGTCGTGACTCGTCGGTGGAAAACTTGCACAAGCTGAAACCGTTCTTCGATCGCAAGTACGGCAACATCACCGCCGGCAACAGCTCGCAGGTCACCGATGGCGCGGCCTGGCTCATCCTCGCCACCGAAGAAGCTGTCCGCACCCATCACCTCACACCGATTGGACGCATCGTCGATGCGCAGTGGGCGGGACTCGACCCGGCACAGATGGGTCTTGGCCCGGTGCATGCGGCCACCCCGATCCTGCAACGGCATGGCCTCGCACTGAATGATTTGGATGCCTGGGAAATCAATGAAGCCTTCGCCGCACAGGTGCTTGGTTGCCTTGCCGCGTGGCAGAACGACAAGTACTGTCGCGACGAACTCGGACTCGATCGTGCGATGGGCGCGCTCGATAGCGAGAAACTCAACATCGACGGCGGGGCCATTGCGCTTGGCCATCCGGTGGGCGCCTCGGGTGCCCGGATTGTGCTCCATCTTTTACATGTGCTCCGGCGCACCGGCGGCAAGCGCGGGATCGCCTCGATTTGTATTGGCGGCGGCCTGGGTGGCGCAATGCTGATCGAGGCACTGCAATGATGAAACATTTCCTGGTCGAACACGACCGCGACGATCTCGCCTGGGTAACCTTCGATAAGGCGGGCGAATCGACCAATACCCTCTCCGCCGAAACGATGGAGGAGTTCGCCGAATTGCTCGACCATCTGAAGAAGCAAAGTCTGCGCGGCGTCATCGTTCGATCGGGCAAGGCGAGCGGATTTATTGCCGGTGCCGACGTTGCCGAGTTCATCGCCATCAAGACGCCGGGGGAGGCGATGTCGCTGGTGCGGCGCGGCTGGAGCACCTTTCAAAAGCTCGCCGCCCTGCCCTTTCCGACGGTGGCGCTGGTCAAGGGATTTTGCATGGGCGGCGGGTTAGAGCTTGCCCTCGCCTGTCGTTATCGCATCGCCGTGGATGATCCGGCTACGCGTTTCGCGCTGCCCGAAGTCATGCTCGGCATCATTCCGGCATGGGGCGGGATGATGCGTTTGCCGCGCGTCGTCGGTCCGAATGCGGCCCTCGACATGATGCTGACCGGCCGCGCGATCGATGGCAAGCGCGCCAAACGAATGGGACTGGTCGATGCGCTCGTGCCGGAACGCGTGATGCACAATGCCGCCCGCTCGATGATGATGGAAGCGCCGGCAGCACGCAAACTTCCCTTCGCGCAGAATCTGCTGATGATGCCGGTCATGCGCCATTTCGTTGCGGTGGGCGCACGCAAGCAAGTGCTCAAACGAGCGCGTCCGGAGCACTATCCCGCGCCCTATTCGATCATCGAACACTGGGAAAAACATGATGGCGATCCCTTCGCCATGGAACCCACCCATCCGCATTCGATCGCAGCGATTTCTCAACATCCAACCACCGGTAATCTGATTCGCATCTTCGGCTTGCAGGAACGCATGAAATCGCTCGGCAAGCAATCGAGCTTCATTGCCAAACGCGTGCATGTAGTGGGTGCCGGCACCATGGGCGGCGACATAGCGTCATGGTGCGTGCTGCGCGGCTTGACCGTCACGTTGCAGGATCAGAGTCCGCAAAAGCTCGCGCCGGCGATGGAGCGGGCCGCCGATCTGTTCGAGCGGCGCCTGCGCGATCGGCGGTTGGTGCGCGATGCGCTCGATCGCTTGATTCCGGATGTGACCGGTGCGGGTGTGCGTGGGGCCGATGTCGTCATCGAGGCGATCTTTGAGAATCTCGCCGTCAAGCAGGCCCTGTTTGCGACCATCGAAAGCCAAGCCAAGCCCACTGCGTTGCTGGCGTCGAACACCTCAAGTCTAAAGCTGGCCGATATCGGTGCAACGATGCGCGACCCGACGCGACTGGTCGGCATCCACTTCTTCAACCCGGTAGCGCAATTGCAGTTGGTTGAGATCGTGGCGGGCGAGCGCACTGCCCCGCGTTGGCCTGAGGATGCGGCGGCGTTTGTGCGCGCCATCGACAAACTGCCGCTGCCGGTCAAGGATTCCCCGGGGTTTCTCGTCAATCGGGTGCTCGGGCCCTATATGGCAGCTGCGTTCCGCATGCTCGAAGAGGGCATGCAGCCCGAAATGCTCGATAAGGCGGCCACCGAATTCGGCATGCCGATGGGGCCGATCGAATTGGCCGACGTGGTCGGTCTTGATATCTGTCTGGCGGCAGGACGGGCTATTAGTGGCGAGTCACCCGGCAGCAACGAGTCGCCCGCACGCCTCGTCAATTTGGTTGCCGCAAAAAAATTCGGCAAGAAATCGGGTGAGGGCTACTACCGATGGGAAAACGGCAAGCCGGTCAAGACGGCCGCGGGCAACATTCCGGCCGGTGTCACCGAACGATTAATTTCGCCATACATTGCCGAAGCAAAAAAAGCGGTCGCAGAAGGCATTGTCAGCGACGCTGATCTCGCCGATGCCGGGCTCATCTTCAGCACCGGTTTCGCGCCGTTTCGCGGCGGGCCGATGCATTACGCCGCCACGCTCTGACTCGACCCACCGCGCGACGATGGCGGGTGCCCCGCCTGCTGCCGCGGCCGCTTGAGAAGCACCTCGATGCCAAGGAGAAGGGCCCTATAATCGGCCGCGACCACCTACGCGCATAAGAAAGAGGATTCAACCTTGTCCGACCCTTCACCCCTGAAAGAATGGGTGCGAGCCGCCAAACGCCTCGCGCCGGTTCGCTTTCTACGCGGGCTGTTCTTCGATGGCGCCACCGTCAAGAAAGCAGAACCGGATGTCTGGTCGTTCATAGAACGGAACATCAAGAGCGGCGCGCGCTGTGTCGATGTCGGGGCCAATCGCGGCGAGTTCAGCTTCTTGATAGCCAAACAGGCGGGCGATTCGGGACAAGTGTATGCATTCGAGCTGCATCCGGACACGGTTCGGCTGCTGAGAAGTAACCTTTGGCAATACCGCCGTCGTGTCAAGACCGAGAATATGGCCGTGTCAGATGGACACACCCGGCGGGTCGATGTATTTGCCGGGCCCAATCAAAGCGCCGCGGAGTGGAACATCGTTGGCGGAACGACCCCGGGTCAGGAAGGCAAACCACAGTTTTCCGCACCGGCCACATCGCTCGATGCCTACCTCCCGCCCGGTGAACGCATTGATCTCGTCAAGATCGATGTCGAAGGTGCGGCCGGAAAAGTGCTGGCAGGCATGACGCGCGTGCCATGCGACGCACGCCCATTGGTCGTGTTGGAAATTCGCGACCAAGCGGAATGGGAAGGACGATGCCATCTGGAAACCGCGGGCTATGCGATGCATGACTTGCACGGTAAGCGGCTCGGCAGCCCCAAGCCGTTCGTATTTCACTGTGTGGCCGTCCCGCGTGAACGCCATGCACAATGCGCATTCGTCGCGTAGCGATTGCCCTCCTCTCCTGTCTTCTTTGCAAAGAGCAGCCATTGAATTCCAGTGCATCCCACCGCGCCAATGCGCCACAAGGTCTGCTCGCTCAATCGCTTCGCGAGCGAAAATTTGTCGTCACCTCTGAACTCACGCCACCGGTCGCCACCGACCTCACTGATTTCATCGAGCGCGCGAGTCGCCTGCGTGGCGTGGCGACTGCCGTCAATGTCACCGATGGCGCCGGCGCGAAGACCCATCTGTCCAGCTTGGTGGCGTCGCATTTCCTGCTCCAAAACGGCATTGAACCGATCCTGCAATTCACGTGCCGTGATCGCAATCGCTTGGCGATCCAAGCGGATCTCCTCGGTGCCATGGCGCTCGGCATTCGGAATGTGTTGATCCTGGGTGGCGATGATCCGAAAGGCGGCGATCAGCCCGAGACCAAGGCGGTCTTTGATTTGAATAGTGCCGGGTTGCTCGCGATGGCGCATCACATGCGATCGAAGCGGCAATTGCCTTCCGGCACCGAGATCAAAGGGGATCTCTTGCTCACCCTTGGTGGCGCCGACATGCCGATCGACCCGCCCGCCGATTGGCAACCCAAAGCGCTCATCGCCAAACTGGAAGCCGGTGCCGATTTCGTGCAGACGCAGTTCTGTATGGACCTTGGCATCGTGCGACGCTATGCAGCACGTCTCATCGATCTTGGTATCGCACAGCAGCTGCCGATTCTGATCGGGGTGTGCCCGATTCCATCAGCCCGCTCGGCGCGCTGGATGAAAGAGAAGCTGTTCGGCACGATCATTCCGGATGTCATCATCGACCGTCTGGAACAGGCCGCGGACGCCAACGCCGAGGGAATGAAAATCTGCGTTGAGCAACTGCAGGAACTCGCAACCATTCCCGGCATTGGCGGCGCTCATTTCATGGCGCCGGTGAATCCGTCAGTGGTTCCTGAGGTGATCCGAGCGGCCGGGGTGAACGGCAAACCGCGAACTTAGTCTTCCACCACGATATTGTTGCGCTTGATCAACGCCGCCCAGCCTTCCCGTTCCTTCTTCAGCTTGGCGGCGAAGTCATCGGGCGTATCAAAAACCGGTATCAACGAGAGGCCATGCAAGCGTTCAGCAACGGCGGGCGTTCGCATTACCTTGGCCACCTCGGCGGCAAGCTTCTCGACGATCGGGCGGGGTGAACCACCGGTCAACAACACGCTGAAAAATCCTTCTATTTCGATACCGGGAATGCCCGCCTCGGCAAAGGTCGGCGTGTTAGGCAGCAACGGATGGCGCTCGTTCACGACCAGTGCGATGACTTTTCCCGAGCGGATATGCGGCAGTGCAGTGGCCACATCAGGCAGCATGAATTTGATCTCACCGCCCAAGAGATCCTTATAGGCGGCCCCCACGCCCTTGTACGGAATATGCACGAACCGCGCACCGCTGATTTCTTCGAAGCGGCGCGTGCCAAGGAATGTGGGCGTACCGGTTCCGGCACTGCCATACGGAATCTTGTTGGGCTCGCGCTTGCCCTGTTCCACGAGATCCGCGATCTATTTCACTTGCAAAGAGGGATGCACGATCAAGACGAGCGGCGCACTCACGCCCCGCGTGACCGGAGCGAGGTCACGATCGACATCGAACGGCATCTTGCGATGGAGTACCGGATTGATCGCGATCGACGCATTGGCGCTCACCAGCATCGTGTAGCCATCGGGTGCGGCCTTCGCGACGATTTCCGCGCCGATGTTGCCGCTGCCGCCGGGTCGATTGTCGACGACGAACTGTTGTTTCAGGACTTCGCTTAAACCCTGGCTCAGCACCCGCGCGAACACATCGGTACCGCCGCCCGGGGACGATGGCACCACCACGCGCACCGGACGCGCGGGCCACACTTCTTGCGCGACGACGCCAAATGAAAAGATGGCAGCCACGGAGCAGAGCAGTGCCGCCATCCATCGGGCGCGCTGCATCTCACGCACCTTCATACAAAGGCGACATCGGCGCGAGCGGCGCAGGCTCCATGACCTTGGTATCGGCGCTCATCACCAGTGGCGCGCAGGTACGCTGAAACTCGCGCCAGGACGCATTGCCGGCCAGCACATCGCGATGCGCTCGCAACGCCGGATAGTCGGCGTATGAACGATAGTGGACGACCTGATGCTGGCGTCCGACCAGCGAGTAAAAACAGCCGAGCAGACTAGTAGTGGCAAGGCTGCCCGCCGCGAGTCCATGCTCGCGATAGGCCTGCCAATAGGCGGCGAGCGCACCAGGCGTGAGGATCAACGTCGACTCCTCTACCAGGTTGGTCGCGGACTTGCCGAGCTTGCCAAGAATGGGTCGGTCGGCAGGCAGCCAATTATTGCCATTGCCCCAACGCGGGGTGAGTTCGACGATCGGCGCCGGCGCCAAAAACTTATTCTCCTGCGCCAGCATCAGTGGTCGTACCGTCTTGAAGTACGGCTCCAATTCCTTGATGTCGTAGAGCCCGTGCAGGCGTTTCGTCCAATCATCATAGCTCGCAAAATTGTAGAGATGCACGACCTGCGTTTCCGGTCCGCTATGGGTAACGAAATAACCAATGAGCCGTTCCATGATCGGACGAACGCGCTCGAAGCCGCGCACCGTTTGCGCAGTCAGGAACGCATCGAGATTGCCCGGTCGCAAGGTATAAGCGCGGTGTTCGATCAGCATGGTTGGTCTCCTGGTAAGGGTGAGCGACGGGGCCGCACTATTCCGGCTGAATGCCGGCGAGTTTCACCAGCTCCGCATACTTCTTGATCTGCGCGTCGACGAAACGCTTCAGTTCATCACCGGTGGTGCCGATCGGATGCAAGCCAAGCGTTGCCAGTCGCTCACGAATGGCCGGCAAGGTGAGTGCGGTGGCGAATTCCTTCTGCAAGCGATGCATGATCTCAGCAGGCATCCCACTTGGCGCGAAGACGATAAACCAGCCGCCATCGAGTTGATAGGCGGGCAGTCCCGCTTCCGCCATCGTCGGCACATCAGGTAGGAAACTCGCACGCGTGGTCGTGGTGTAGGCCAAGGGTCGCAATTTCCCGGCACGAATATGCGGTAGCGAAAGCGGCGGGGTTACGAACATCACCTGGATCTCGCCACCGACCAGCGCTGCAATCGCGGGACCCGCGCCTTTGTACGGTACATGCACCATCTGCAACCCGGCAATTGCGTTCAACATCTCGCCCGCCAAGTGCAATGAATTGCCGACCCCTGGTGATCCGAATGACAGATTGCTACCCGGCCGTTTGGCCAGTGCCATGAGCCCTTCCAGCGTATGCACCGGAACCGCTGGATTGACCGCGAGAATCAACGCCTCAATGCCACAGGTATTGATGACCGGCGCGAGGTCCTTCACCGGATCGAACGGCAGCTTCTTATAGGTGCTTGGATTGATCGCATAAGACGTTGAGGTGAGCAGAATCGTGTAGCCATCCGCGGGCGCCTTCGCCACCAGATCAGCGCCGATCAACCCATTGGCGCCCGGCCGGTTTTCCACGATGACCGATTGGCCCATTTGCGTGCCGAGCTGCTGCCCAAGGATGCGCGCCAGGGTATCTGGCGCACCAGGGGCGAATGGCACGATGATGCGGATCGGGCGAACCGGATAGCCCTGCGCGATGCATGCCGCCGCGCACAGCATGGTGGCAATGCCAAGCGCACATCCGTTTAGCAGGCGCGACATCTTTGCGGTGCTCTAGCCAACGTCATGCAAGGTCTTGCCACCGGCGGTAGCAGGCTTTGCACCGATCAAGGCAAAAGCGATTACGCAAGGTTCCTTGCCGCGATTCACCCAGTTATGAATGGTGCCCCGCTGCACCAGGATGTCGCCCGCCTTGAGATGCACTTCGCTGTCATCCAATTGCATGTCGATCTCGCCCGATATGACGACTGCATAGTCAATGCTGTCGGTTCGATGCATGCGTGGGGTCACGCCTGGGCCATATTCGACCACGCGAAACACCGAGCCATTCGATTCACTCGTGGAAACGTTCCGCACTGAAGCATCGATGCTGCCGTCATTGTCGGCGGGCAACTTATCGGTCGTCCAGACGACCGTGGCGGCCTGCCCCGGACGGGTCGACGTAACATTCTTGGCGATTTCGTCGATCAATACGATCGCGCGACCATTTTTGTCATGACCGGTGACGACTCTGCGAATTTCCAATGCCACGATTGGTTCCCCTAGTTGAATGCAACGTGTTGCGAATATGCGTGATCCTACTGTACCAACCGGATGCCGCGCTCCCGGACCACACGCTCCCATTTTTCGGTATCGGCATCGATCGTACGGCCGAGGTCACTGCCTGAGGTGGCATGGACTTCCATGTTGAGCGAAGCGAATCGTTCGCGCGTGTCCGGCATGCGAAGGACACGGCGAATATCTTCCTCCAATATGTTGACGATATCGGCCGGGGTACCGGCAGGCGCGAAGGCGCCTATCCATGTCCGCGTCTCATAGCCTAGCGCCCCTGACTCACTCACCGTCGGCAAATCGGGCAGCAAGTCGAAGCGTCGCAAGGTGGTCACGGCCAGCGCCTTCACTTTCCCCGATCGAAAAATCGTTGCGGCACTTGCCATATCGGCGATGCAGACCTCGGTTTCGCCCGCGAGAATGCTCCGAATCGCGGGCGCCGCACCCTTGTACGGGACCGAGGTGATTTTCACTTTCGCGATGGCATTGAACAGTTCAAGAGCGAGCAGGGTCACCGAACCGCCGGTCGCGTGATTTAGTTTGCCTGGATTGGCCCGCGCATACGCGATGAGTCCAGCAATCGAGTCGACGCCGACGATAGGGTCCACCATGACGACCAAGGGCACTCCGGTCATCAAGGAAAGGGGAATGAAATCCTGTCGCGGGCGATAGGGCAATGAGGAGAACATGACCGGATTGATCGCCATGGCGCCGTCATGCGCGACGAAAAGGGTATAGCCATCCGGGGTCGCCTTGGCCGCCAGCTCCGCGCCGATGATCATCGATGCCCCGGCACGGTTATCGATGACGACCGACTGTCCCCACAGTTCGCTCAGTTTGTTCGCGACGGTGCGCGCGGTGATATCGATCGAGCCGCCCGGCACGGTCGGCACGATGATGCGAACAGCGCGGTTGGGATAATCCAGTGCATAGGCAAAGTGCGAAATCGCAAAAGCAAAAGCCAGCGCCCAGGCAGCGCGTTTCGTCACGCCCTGCCCCACAGCTCACGGGAGGCAATCCGAGCGCCTGCTGCCAGGGCCTCGAGTTTTGCCCACATGATGGACGGATGCACGCGCCGGTGAAACGGACCTTGCGCGAAGCCGCAATCGGTGCCGGCAATCACATTGTCGCGCCCGACCACGTTGGCGAATCGCACGATCCGCTCAGCGACCAACTCGGGATGCTCGACGACGTTGGTCGCATGGCTGATGACGCCAGGGACCAGCACCTTGCCGGCCGGCAAGCGCACGCTCTTCCAGACGCTCCACTCATGCTCATGGCGCGGATTGGCCGCCTCGATCAGGTACGCGCCGGCCTTCACCTTGAGGACGAGATCGACGATGTCCTTGAGCGGCACATCGCTCACATGCGGACCCGGCCAACTACCCCAACAGACGTGGTAGCGCACGCGGTCTTCGGGGATGCCTGCCAGCGCATGGTTCAAGACTTCGGTATGGCGTGCCACCCAGTTCCGGTAGTCGGCAAAGCTCGCCGGCGGCACCATGCGATCATAGATGACGGCGGCACGCGCATCATCGAGTTGCAAGAGAAATCCCGCGTCGACGATCATCTGGTATTCGGTGCGCATGGCGCCCGCAATCGCCTCCAGGCACGCGTCATCATTCGGATAGAATTCGTTCCGCCGATCGGGAATCACGCTCGATGGCGCCGCCACCGGCAGGAACGCCTCGGTGACCTTATGTGTCGTCAGCGCCCGCCGCAGGTGATCGATGTCGTGCTGCAGCTCGGCTTGCCCGGTGTAGGTAATCGGCGCGACGCATACCGCCTCGCGGGCGGTGGCGATGCCGTCCTTGGCATCGAGTTCGGCGTAGAACTCCGGAAAACGGGTGCGATCGGCGCCCCGCGCGAACGGATGGACGCCTGGCTTGATCGCGCGGCGCTCAAAACCGCTCAGACGCTCCAGCGCATACTGCGACCAGCTGATCGCCTTGCCGAACTCGCCATCGCTCACGATATCGATGCCCGCCTTGGCCTGCGCACCGACGATTTCACCGACGCTTTGCGCAAGGCACGCCTCATAGGCCTGTTCGTCGTAGGCCTGGCCGCTTTGCTTCTTGGCGATGAACGGCAATAGTTTCGGTGGGCGGATCAGGCTGCCAACATGGGTGGTAAGAATGCGGTCGGTGCTGCGATTCATGAGTTTTCAATGTCTGCGGGGAACGGCGAACGAATGCTACGACACAGTGGGTGAGTCCGCTCGGCGCCACCACGATCGATGCGAAGTGCCGCTCCGGTCTACAATTGTTGGGCTGCAAGCCCCTACCCCTCGAAACGGAGAACAACGATGCGATTGCTTTACTTCAATGATTTCAAACTGGGTGTCCTGAAAGGCGATACGGTGGTTGACGTGTCGCACCTCGTGCAAGACATCCCGCACACTGGGCCTGGCAACCTGATGAATGGCCTGATTGAGCGTTTCGGCAGCTATCGGAAGAAGCTGGAAGACTTCGTCGCCACCGGCAAAGGGGTACCGCTCGCCAGCGTGCGAATCCGTCCGCCGCTGCCGAAGCCGACCAATATCGAGTGCATGGCCGTCAACTACATGGAAGATGGCACGCTCAAGGAACCGGCGCCGATCAATGCGTTCCATAAGTCACCGAGCGCCATCATTGGGCCGGGCGACACGATGGTGCTACCCGATGTACCGGCCGGCATTTTCGAAGGTGAGGCGGAACTCGCCATCATCATCGGCAAGCGCTGCTCGAACGTCAAAGCGGCCGATGCCATGCAATACGTCTTTGGCTACACCAACTTCATCGACGGTTCGGCGCGTGGTCTGCCGCCACCGGGCAATGTGTTTTATCAGATGAAGTCACGGGAAACCTTTGCGCCGATCGGACCGTACATCGTCACCGCCGACGAAGTCAAAGACCCGCATAAGCTGCAAGTGAAGCTCTGGAACAGCGGCCAGCTCATGCAAAACTTCAATACCGACGACATGGCGCACAAGATTCCGCGCTGTATCGAATGGGTAAGCTCGATCCATACGATGGAGCCAGGCGACATTCTCGCCACCGGCACCAATCATCGCGGCCTCAACAGCTTCATGGACGGTGATGTGATCGAACTGGAGTGCGAAGGCATTGGTCGTCTCAAGTTCAATGTGAAAGACGAACTCAAG
The DNA here is from genome assembly GCA_009693235.1 of Betaproteobacteria bacterium. Classification (GTDB taxonomy): domain Bacteria; phylum Pseudomonadota; class Gammaproteobacteria; order Burkholderiales; family SG8-39; genus SHXR01. The sequence continues at coordinate 26,519 of SHXR01000015.1, forward strand.
CGCACCTGGGCCCGCACCACGCGCCTGCAATGGAAAGAAACCGGTAACGAAGGCCCGCACACCCTTCAATTGACGGGCAAGTACGCGAAGAAATAACCGCCGGCATTCGCGCACGCGGTCATCCCGGGTTCGCGCCCGGGGTCCAGAGGCCACGCGCACGCGTGGCTTTTTTTCTTGATCGATACGCGGACGAGCTAACCGATCATAGACGCGGATCGAGCGATGACAGCCCGAGTTGCACCCGCCCGGTATTGACCGATTGCGTATCCCACGTCATGAGGATCTGCGAGCAGGCCGCATGGATGTCGCGCCAGGCAAGCTGAAAGAGATTATCGCGGCGCAGTCCGCGTCCACCACCCAATGGATACAAGCGCTCGACCGCACGCAGGCATAGTTGCCCGGCATAGGCATTGTTCCGCCGCCATTTCGCCCGCAGCGCAATGGGTGGTCGTACCCCGGATTGCGCGTGTTGCATGGCCTCCGCACTGTCTCGCATCATCAGGGCATAGGCCGCGTCGATTTCCGCACCCGCCTCGGCGATGCGTGCATGGGCGGTTGGCATATCCACTAACTTGGCACCGACCGCGGTGATACGCGATTGCATTTCTTCTTCGATGAGATCGAGCGCACCCCGCGCGATGCCGATCGCCGGGCCAGTGAACAACTTATTGCCCGCCGCCCAGGCCGATACTTTGTAGAGCGGACCAGGACTTGCAGCGCTACCGGGCGATGGGCCACCGGTCATGAACTGCGAATCGAGCACGCGATGTTCCGGCACGAACACATTGTTCAATACGACAGACCGACTGCCGGTACCGGACAATCCAGTGACATGCCAATCATCCTTGATGGTGAAGTCGGCCTTCGGCACCAGCACAAAACAATGTCGCACCGGTCCATCATTCTTGCTAGGCAGAAATACTTGCAGGTTCTCCCAGTCGGCGAAATCAACGCCGCTCGCGAAGCTCCAGGTCCCGTTGAGCACGAGTCCGCCTGCGACTTCTTGGCCGATCCCGCTTTGGAATGGAAAAGAGGAAGCGATCAGCGCATCAGGATGGTTCCGCCAAACATCGTCCTGGGCAGCCGGTGCATGCATGCCAACCAGGAGACCTTGGCCGGCGAGATTCGAACAAACCCACGCACTCGATCCGCAGCCCCGGCCGATTTCGCCGCACAGGTCGATCATGACATCGAGCGGCATCTCATAACCACTGTAACGCAGCGGCTGATGAATCTTGTAAAAACCCGCCTCGCAAAACAATTCATGGGTGGCGCGCGCGATACCGCGATCGCGATCTGCTGCGAGCGCGCGTTCACGCAATGTTGGAATGAGGGACCGGGCGCGCTCAACAAGTGTCTCGCGGGCCGGTGGTTGAATCGAGCGGTTGCCCGCCATGACGTCTCCTTGGATGCATGACCTCCATGCCAAGAGGAAGCATAGCTGATCGCGCCGCGCCGGTGCCCCTCGCGTGTATCATTCCGCCGTCCTTGCTGCCTTTGCCCAACATGACGACGAAGATCCACGAAGTTCAACGTACCGACGAGCGCTTGCTCTCGTCCGACATCTTCGAAGTCAATCGCGAGAAACGTACCAAGCAAGACCTCGGCACAGTCGAGGAACCGGCCCGCGCCATTCCGGTGTACCGGGAGTGCGAAGTGCTGGTCGTCGGTGGTGGCCCATCGGGCACCGCCGCTGCCGTGGCGGCCGCGCGCACCGGTGCGAACGTCATTCTTCTCGAGCGGTACAACCACCTGGGCGGTCTGTCGACCGGTGGCCTGGTCATCTGGATCGATCGGATGTCCGATTGGGAAGGACGTCTGGTGATTCGCGGCTTTGGCGAAGAGATTCTCGATCGCCTGCCGCAGCATGCGATTGCCGGACCGCCGAATAGCCAGTGGGGTTCGCGCGATCCGGCGCAAGCGGCGCACTGGGCACAACGCACTGCGGCCTATCACGGCATCGTGACCTGGTCACCGACGATCGATCCGGAGCGTCTCAAATTCGCCTCGCAGGAAATCGTGCTGGAAGAAAACGTGCATCTGGTGTTCCATAGTTGGGCGGCGATACCGATCGTGACAGATGGCGCAGTACGCGGCGTGATCTTCGAGAACAAGGCAGGGCGGCATGCGATTCGCGCCAAGATCGTCATCGATGCGACCGGCGATGGCGACATCTTCGCGCGTGCCGGGGCCGCGTTCGAAGCCGATATCGAGCAAGGCGATATACACCACTGCATGAATACTGCGTGGTTATTTTCCGGCGTCGACATGAACCGCTGGATCGAATTCCGTGCCGGACAGCCTTTCCAGTTCGCTGACTTCATGAAGCGAGGACGCGAACAAGTGGGACTATTCGAACGCCCGTTTGTAGCATGGCGCAATGATGTGGCGGTGTTCATGGGGCCTAGGCAGTCCGGATTCTCCGCCCTCGATATCGACGATCAGTCCGAGGTGGAAATTCGCTCGCATCGATTGATGGAGCGCCATCTCTATTTTTACCGCGCCCATGCGCCTGGCTTCGAGCAGGCCTTCTTGATGTTGAGCGCCCCGCAACTTGGCGTGCGGCACAGCCGTCGTCTGGCAGGCGTTACCCGCATGACGCGCGCGCAATGGCCAGACGGCGTACCGCTCGATGATGAAGTGGGTGTCACCCCTTGCCTCTCGCCGAAATTCCCGAACGTGTCGATTCCCTATGGCGCATTGGTCCCAGCGCAACTCAATGGGCTGCTCGCCTGCGGGCGACATATTGCCTGTGATCCGAACACCCATGGCTTCATGCGCGAGATTCCGCAATGTTGGGTGACCGGTCAAGCGGCCGGCGTCGGCGCGGCGCTTGCGGTGCAAAGCGGTGTGGAACCGCGCGCCGTGAACATGAGCGCGTTGCAAGCCACACTTGGCGGGCAAGGTGTATATCTGCGGGCGCACGCGTCAAAGACGGTGAAGGATGAAAGGTGAGGAGTGCACCCCCATCCCAGCCTACTCCTCCGGTATCGGCGGGGGGAGAAGGGGCCTTTCACTTTTCACCTCTCACCTCTCAGAGCCCCCTAACACGGAGTCACCCCAATGAGCATCAGCAACGTCGGCACCGCCATTCATGAGAAAACCGCAGCGGGTATGTTGGCAGGCATTCGCGAAGCGGAAGCCGCGGGCATCCCTGCCGTGTGGCTCACCACCGGTGCCGGGCCGGACGCTCTCACAGTCTTCGCAGCCGCCGCATCGGCCACGCAGCGGATTCGCATGGGTACCGCGATCGTCCCGACCTTTCCGCGCCATCCAGTGGTCATTGCGCAGCAGGCCGTCGACATTGCAAGTATCGCGCCCAATCGCTTCACGCTAGGCGTTGGACCGAGCCATGCACCGGCGATCGAAGGCAAGTACGGGATTCCCTATGTCAAGCCCCTCGAACATATGCGTGAGTTCGTCACCGTCGTCAAAGGTCTCGTCAAAGGCGAACAAGTCGACTTTGAAGGCAAGCGCTGCAAAGCACACGCCAAGCTCAATCATGGCGCGAACGTGCCGGTGATTATTTCGGCGTTGCGCGCCGGATCTTTCGAACTGGCCGGTGAGATTGCCGATGGGGCGGTCACCTGGCTTTGCCCCGCCCCCTATCTGCGCGACACGGCATTGCCGGCGATGGATCGTGGCGCGAATACCGCCGGACGCAAGCGCCCGAAGTTGGTCGCGCATGCATTTGTCGCGCTCACCACCGATGCGAAAGACCTGCAACAAGGCATCGTCGAATCGCTCGCCTACTATCCAAAGCTGAAGAACTATCAGGAAATGTTCGTTGCATCGGGCTATCCCGAAGCGCGCGAAGGCAATTGGTCCGCCAAAATGTTCGAGGCGGTCGTCTTGCATGGCGATGAGACGACCTGTGCAAAGAAGGTCGACTCCTTCCTCAAGACATCGGGTTGCGACGAACTGATCTTGTCAGTGCTGGCGACCGGCGCCGATCGAGGTGCGAGTTTGCAGAAAACGCTGACGTGGATTGGCAAGCTCTAAAGCCGTTAGAGCCTCCAAAATTCGACGCGGAGGAAACGGAGGTAATGGAGGAAGCGTAAAGCAAAGAATTTGGCGCTGTTAGTTTGGTGTAACTATCATTCCTCCATTCCTCCTTTCCTCCGTGGTGAGTTTTTTGAGAAAGATCTAGAAAATGTCCCGCTGGTCTGATCGTCGTGAACGCTTCCGTGCCCTCCTCGCCGGGAACCAGTGCGTGCATCCGGGCTCGGTGTTTGACCCGATGTCGGCGCGCATCGCGGAAGACCTTGGTTTCGAATGCGGCATGTTCGCCGGTTCCACCGCATCGCTCACCGTGCTGGGTTCTCCTGACATCATCGTCCTCACACTGACGGAATTCGCCGCGCAAGCGCTGCGTATCTGTCGGGCCGGCACGCTGCCGCTCATGTGTGATGCCGACCACGGTTACGGCAATGCGCTCAACGTAATACGTACCATCGAAGAATTGGAGTTCGCGGGCATCGCCGGACTCTCGATCGAAGATACCGATCTTCCGCAACCGTTTGGGACCGCCGGCAAGGCACGCCTGCTATCAGTCGAAGAAGGCATCGGGAAGATGCGGGCAGCGGTCGCCGCGCGCAAAGACGCGGGACTGGTCATCGCAGGACGCACCAGCGCGCCTGGCGTGACCGACATCGGTGATGCCATCGCCCGTGCCAAAGCGTATGAAAAAACCGGTGTCGATGCGATCTTCCTGGTGGGTGTGAAAGCGCGTGCCGATCTGGACACCATCGCGGGCGAGGTGAAACTCCCGTTGATCCTGGGCGGTGCCGGCAAGGAAATCATGGACCGCCCATACCTCGCCAGCCGCGGGGTGCGCATCTGCCTGCAAGGTCATCAGCCGATCATGGCGGCGGTCCAGGCGATCCACGATACTTTGAAGGCACTGCGCGATGGGGTGCCACCCGATCGCCTGGAACGCATCGCCAATGATGAAACGATGAAACGCGTGACCCGCAATGCGGACTACGCACGCTGGACGAAGGATTTTCTGTAGGAGGCAATATGGCCAATACCCCATGGCGGGCGGCGATAGAGCGCATGCTGGTCCGGATGGAAGACACGACTGGGCGGGTCGGGATGCGATTCCCGCACTGGGCCAATACCGACACCGGCGAATGGGTGAGCACGGCACACGGCGATTGGACCGGCGGCTATTGGGTCGGCATGAATTGGCTCGCGCACCGTCTCACCGGCGATCGGAAATACGAACAGCGCGCCGCCGCAGCCTGCGAACGATTGCGTCCACGGATCCATGCCGACACCGTCTTTCGGTCGTTTCCGCTTTATTACGGCGCCGCGCTCGGGGCGATTCTCGGTGATCAACCGGCCGCGCGCGCGATGGCGCTCGAATGCGCCCACGCGATGGTGCAATCGTTCGATCCGGACTTGAAGTTGATTGCCCTCGGCAGGCAAGCCGAGGAAGGTTCCCATATCGGCACCAGCGAAACGAGCATCGACAGTATGCAAACCGCGACCCTGCTTTATTGGGCCGCGACCGTCGATGACGATTTGGCCATGAGGAACATCGCGTTTCATCATGCCGATCGCATTCTGTCGTTGCACCTGCGGGACGATGATTCGTTCATTCAATCGTCCTCCCTCGATCCGCACACCGGAGCCTTGGTCCGTCATTACACCCACAAGGGATGGAGCGACACGAGCACCTGGGGACGCGCGCAGGCCTGGGGCATGATTCATGCCGTTATGGCGTACCTGCGCGATCCCAAGCAAAAGCAATGGCTCGCTGCTGCAGTGCGCGGGGCGGACTGGTGGATGGCACACGTCCCCGCCGACAAAATCGCCTACTGGGATTTTGATGATCCCGACATCCCCGCCACCGAGCGCGATGCCACGGCGACCGCGATTGCCACCGCCGCACTCTTGAAGCTTGCGACGGCAGCGCCGCCAGGCCGTCGGCAGGAGTACCAGGATTTCGCCGAGGCCACCGCCATGGCATTGATCAAGCAATGCCTGACGCCAACCCGCACCGGTGATCCACGGACGCCCGGCACGCTTACGACCTGCTGCTTCAACAAACGGGCCGATGCAAGGCCCCATGATGCGGCATCGAACTGCGAGTTCATCGTCGGAAGCTATTACCTGCTGGAAAGTCTGGCGATGCTCGATGGCGTCATCGAACCCCATTTGATCTAAGCCAGGAAGGCCATGCCGCAATATCGCGCGATGACCCGCTTGATCCGGTTAGCGCTCGCCACACTCTGTTGCGGATTGCAGGCCTTAGCCGCCATCGCCCAGGATTACCCCACCAAGTCGGTCCGGCTCATCATCCCCTTCCCGCCGGGTGGCAGTAACGATATCGTCGGTCGCATGCTCGCCATGCAATTGAGCGAGCGCTTGGGCAAACCAATCATCGTCGACAATCGCGGTGGTGCAGGCGGGGTCATCGGCACCGAACTCGCCGCCAAAGCGCCGCCTGATGGCTACACATTGCTCCTTATCTCCACTGCCTTCGCGCTCAATACCTCGCTGTATAAGCTGCCCTACGACCCGGCCACCGCTTTCACGCCGGTCGCATCCCTTGGCACCGGGCCCAATGTATTGGTGGTGAACGCCAAGCTGCCGGTGCAATCGGTCAAAGAGTTGATCGCGCTCGCCAAAGCAAAGCCTGGCCAATTGAACTACGCCTCCGCCGGCGTCGGCAGTTTTCAGCATCTGGGTGGCGAACTGTTTCGGATCATGGCCGGCATCGATGTGGTCCATGTACCGTTCAAAGGCGGCGCCCCTGCCACGACCGATGTGATTGCGGGCTCCACGCAGTATTCGCTTGGATCACTGATCAACATGATTCCGCATATTCGCGCTGGATCCGTTCGGGCCCTGGGCATCGGTGGAGCACATCGTAGCCCATTGCTGCCTGACGTCCCGACGATCGCAGAAGCCGGGGTTCCCAATTACGATGCCGCCAACTGGTGGGGCATACTCGCGTCGGCGGGCACGCCGCCTGCAATCGTGCGTCGCTTGCACGCCGAGCTCACCGCGCTCTTGAAATCCGTTGAGACCCGCAAACGGCTCGATGCGGAAGGGGCGCAAACGCTCCCGATGTCATCCGAGGCATTTGGCAAACTCATTGCGTCAGAAACCGCGAAATGGGCGCGGGTGATCCAGGCGGCGGGGATCAAGCCGGAGTAGACAGCCCCACTTGCTCACGCGTATCGATGCGCATGGCCGGCAACACTGCATGAAACGTACTGCCCTTGCCGACCTGGCTCTCGATATCGAGGCGCCCGCCGTGACGAACGAGAATATGCTTCGCGATCGCCAGACCAAGGCCGGTACCACCAGTCTCGCGGGAACGGGACTTATCGACCCGATAGAAGCGTTCCGTCACGCGCGGAATATGTTCAGCCGGAATGCCAAGACCGGAATCCTGGACGCTAAATCGCAGCACATCACCCTCTCGGACCAGCCCGATGACGATGCGTCCGCCAATCGGGGTATAACGCACCGCATTCGATACGAGGTTACTAAAGGCGCTGCGCAATTCGTCAGGGGAACCACGAATGGCAATCGCCTCAATGTTCCCCGTCTCGATACGATGCTTGCCATCCGATAATGCCCCGGCCTCATCGATCATGGCACGGGTGAGTTGCGCCAGATCGATCACCTCATCCGAAGGCGGCTCGCCCTGCGTTTCAAGCTTCGACAACGTGAGCAGATCATCGATCAGTCGGCGCATCCGCATCGTTTGCGCAAGCATCAATTCCTCGATGGTGCGCCGCTTGCCGGAATCGATCGTGTCGCTATCGATGAAATGCTCCAGAAATCCGCTCACGACCGTAAGCGGCGTGCGCAGCTCATGCGACACATTGGCAATGAAATCCTGTCGCATGCGCTCGATGCTCATAAGCTGACTGATATCGCGTGACACGATGATCCGCCGCCGCTCCTGAAACGGCAGCATCTGGATCGACAACGTCAGACTGCGGGCCGGATCATTCATCTCCAAGGGCTTGGAAAAATCGCCCCGCAGCAGATACTCGGTGAATGCCGGGCGCCGCAACAGGTTGGAAATAAAAAAGCCGCGATCGCGCTCGGCATTCAGCTCAAAATGCTGACAGGCCATCGGATTGCACCATTCAATCTTGTCGGCATGGTCGAGCAGGATGATCCCGTCGGTCAGCGCGCTCGACGCCTCGGTGAAGCGGGCGAGCGTCTTGGCGAGTTCCTCGCGCTGCTGCTCTTCACGTTTCTCGGCCTGGCGCAGGGCTGTAAACACTCGCCGCCACGCGCCGAAGCCGGTCGGTAGATCGTCCATCGTGCGGTCGGCCGGCGGTCGATTGAACCACTCAGTGGCCCGCTTCAAGTACACGACATGCAGACTGATCAATACGAGCAACCCGACGATGACAACGAGGTAACCGAGTTACTCATTGAGCACGACGCCCACGAACAGCCCCAGCGCCGCGACAAACGCCAGGCGAAACAGCACCGGCAGCCAGAAATGGTTCAATCGTTGCCCGTCATCCGATAGCCGACCCCGCGCACGGTCTGGACCAAATGTTCGGCATTGTGTTCCGCGAGTGCTTTGCGAAGGCGCAGCACATGCACATCGACCGTGCGTTCTTCGATGTAAGCATGGTCGCCCCAAACCTGATCGAGCAATCGGCCACGGCTGAACACCCGCTCCGGATGCGCCATCAAGAATCGCAGCAGCTTGAATTCGGCCGCACCCAGCGCAATCACTTGATCATTCACCCGCACATCGTGGCGAGCAGTATCCAGCACGAGCGGACCGACCGTCAACCGCTCGCCGCCCAATTCCGGTGTGCGCCGACGCAATAGCGCGTTGACGCGCGCGATCAACTCACGCGGCGAAAACGGTTTGGTGATGTAGTCGTCGGCACCCGATTCAAGGCCCATGACCTTATCCGGCTCCTCGGCCTTCGCCGTCAATATGATGACCGGCAGCGCCCTGGTGCGCGGATCGGCGCGGAGCTTGCGCGCAAACTGTACGCCCGACTCGCCGGGCAGCATCCAGTCGAGAATGACCAGATCAGGAAGCTTCGCGTCGATCGCGCTCCGTGCCTGCAGGGCATTCATCGCCTTACGCAGGCCAAATCCTTTGTCCGCCAGCGTGAACTCAAGGAGGTTGAGGATCGCCGGCTCGTCTTCCACCAGCAAAATTTCCGGGCTAAGACTCATGGTTCAGTCGTCGATGAAGACACAGGCTGGCGAGGTCGCAGCGTCAATTGCCAACCCGGCCGGTCAATTCGGCTGGGCACCGCCGAGGGATTTACGGTGCCGCACATCGACGCCCTGCGCAATGTAGATGACATATTGCGCGATATTCTTCGCATGATCGCCGATGCGCTCGAGCGCCTTGCCGATCCAGATGATATCGAGGCAGGTTGAGATCGTGGTTGGATCCTCCAGCATGAACGTCACCAGCTCACGCAGCAGACGGCGGAACTCCTCGTCCATCTGCGCATCCTGCAGCACGATCTTGCCGCCCGCATCCGGATCGATCCGCGCAAAAGCATTCAACGCGTCGTTCAACATGCCCCCTGCGATGTTGCCGGCGACGCGCATTCCGGAAAAGCCGGACGGGGCGGTCGACGTGCGCGCCTGAATGCGCTGCGCGGCCCGCGCGATCTTCACCGACTCATCGCCGATGCGTTCCAGGTCGGTGATGGTCTTGAACACGGCCATCACCAGCCTGAGATCACCGGCGGCCGGTTGGCGGCGCGCGATGACATGCGTGCAGCGATCGTCGAGATCGATTTCGAGCAAATTGACTTCCCGTTCCTTGACCTCCACGCTCTCCAGCATCGCGGTGTCGCGGGTCTCAAATCCTGCCAGGGCGTCGCGCATTTGCTCCTCAACCAGGCCGCCCATATGCAGCATGCTCGTTCGAATCGCTTCCAACTCCGCGTCGAATTGCGTCGAAATGTGATGTCTACTCATTGCCCGCCCCTTCGGTTACCAATCATCCCATGCGCCCAGTGATGTAGTCTTCAGTATGCTTGTGCTTGGGCTTCAGAAAAATTTCATCGGTCCAACCGAATTCCAGCACCTCACCCAAGTACATGTACGCGGTGAAATCCGACACCCGCGCCGCCTGTTGCATGTTGTGGGTGACGATCAGAATCGTCACGCGCGATTTGAGCTGACTGATCAATTCCTCAATGCTGCCGGTGGCAATCGGATCGAGCGCCGAGGTCGGTTCATCGAATAGCAATACTTCCGGATCGGTCGCCAGGGCCCGCGCGATGCAAAGGCGCTGTTGTTGTCCGCCGGAAAGCGATGTGGCGACATCATCCAGGCGGTTCTTGACCTCTTCCCAGAGGGCGGCGCCGCGCAGGGACTCCTCCACCTTGTCTTCCACCACGCTGCGTTTCTTGATGCCGCGCACCCGCAATCCGTAGGCAACATTCTCGAAGATCGATTTTGGAAACGGGTTCGGCTTCTGGAACACCATGGCAAGGCGCATGCGCACCTCGATTGGATCGACATCGCGCTGCAGCAAATCGATCGCATCCGGAAAGAGTTCGATCCGACCGTCATAGCGATTGCCGGGATAAAGGTCGTGCATGCGGTTGAAGCAACGGAGCAACGTCGATTTGCCGCATCCGGATGGCCCAATCAGCGCGGTTACGCGTCGATCATGCAACGGCAAATTGACGTTCTTCAGCGCTTGGAAATCGCCATAGTGAAAATCGAGATCAATGACACGAGCCTTGATCGGGATCGCATCGAGCGAGGGCTTTTGAGTGGCCATGTTAATTAGGTCTACCAGGCGAGTTTCTTACGGAGCCGATAACGCAGCACGATGGCGAGGGCGTTCATCGACAAAGTCATGATCACGAGAACGAGTCCGGCCGCCGCCGCATTGGCTTGAAATGCCGGATCGGGGCGCGAAGTCCAGTTGAACATCTGAATCGGCATCACGGTGAAAGACGACATGAGCCATTCGAACGAAAGGAACGGCGCGGCCATTGACACCGGCGATGGCGGCAGAAACGCAATAAAGGTAAGCGCACCGATCGTGATGATGGGCGCCGTTTCGCCGATGGCCCGCGACAGACCGATGATGATGCCGGTAAGAATGCCGGGCATCGAATAGGGAATGATGTGGTGCTGCACCGTTTGCCAGCGAGTGGCGCCGAGCGCATACGCTGCCTCGCGAATCATGCCGGGAATCGCGCGAATCGCTTCCCGCGTCGTAAGAATAACGATCGGCAAGATGAGGAGCCCCAAGGTCAGCCCCGCGGTCAAAATAGATTGTCCGAGTCCAAAGCCGTACACGAAGAGGCCAAACGCCAAGAGCCCGTAAATGATCGATGGCACACCCGCAAGATTGGTGACGTTGATCTCGATGATGTCGGTGATCCAGTTCTTGGGGGCATACTCTTCGAGGTAAATGCCGGCCGCCACACCCATCGGCACGGCAAATGCCGCGGTGACGATCATCACCGCAACCGACCCCACCCAGGCACTCAAAATACCGGCCTGGCCCGCGCGCCGCGATGGAAAATTGGTAAAGAAATCGACCGACAAGCGGCCAAAGCCATCGATCGCCATGTCGACGAACAAGGCGACGAAGGTAAGGATGCCGATCGCGAGCGCAAGAATACCAAGCGCGACAAACAGGGCATCGCGCCACTTGTGCTGCGCGACGATGGCGCGGATTTCGGTGCGCGTCATGGCTTCCATCAGTACAGTTCCCGATAACGACGGCGCAGCCAAAAGCCAAGGACGTTGAAGGCGAGCGTAAAGAGCATGAGCGTCAAGCCGGCCGCGAAGATGGTCTGATAGCCGATCGAGCCATGCGGCAGATCACCCAACGCGACTTGCACGATAAACGCCGTAATGGTGGCGGCAGGCTCGGCCGGATTCCAGGTGAGATTGGGTTGCATGCCGGCGGCCACAGCAAGAATCATCGTCTCACCCACCGCCCGCGAGATGCCGAGAATGTAGGCGGCGGCAATCCCGGAAAACGCGGCCGGCACCACCACTTTGACCGCGGTTTGCAACCGCGAGGCCCCCATCGCGAACGAACCCTCGCGCAGCGCCATCGGCACCGCCCGCATGGCATCTTCGGCCACCGAGCTCACATACGGGACGATCATGACGCCCATCACCAGCCCGGCCGACAGGAGGTTGAAACCCCGGAGCGTCGGAAAAATTGCTTGCAACATCGGCGTAACGAACAGCAATGCGAAATAGCCGTACACGATGGTGGGTACGCCGGACTACAACTCGAGCAAGGGCTTGGCGATCTCGCGCACCCGCGGGGCGGCAAACTCAGACAGATAGATCGCTATGACCGTGCCAAGCGGAATGGCTACCAGCAACGCCACTAGACTTGACACCGCGGTACCGGAGAGCAACACCATGATGCCGAAATGCGCATCATCGAAGAGCGGTGTCCACTGCGTATCAGTGAGGAAACTCCACATCGGCACATGCCGGAAAAAAGCGATCGATTCATAGACGAGGACACCCACGATCGCCAGCGTCGTCACTACCGACACCAGGGCGGCGGTAAACAGCACCGCCTCGATGAGCCGTTCACGCAATTGACGACGACGCTGTCTGGACTGCTGTTCCGCCGATATTTGGCGTGGCGCGAGCAGTGCGGCACGGCCGCCCGACCCGCTTGCATCCGCGCTGACTGGAAGAGGACTTGTGATATCGATGGGAATGCTGCTCACGCTAGATTTCGTCCTCTGTCCAGTTTGAAGCCAAACGCTATCTAGCTTCCCGTTTCATCAATTCTTCGATTGTAATGCCGACTTCCGCAACACCGCCGAATACCGACCCAACGCGCCCCTTCTGCAAGTGCTGGGCGTTCACGATATAAGCCTGCGTCGGCAGCGGCACGTATTTGACTTCCTTGGCGAGCTTCGCGCCATTCTTCAAGTAATAGTCGACGAACTCGCGCACTTCGGGGCGTTTGTAGCCCTGTGCATGCACATAGATAAAAATCGGACGCGACAGCGGTTGGTACGAGCCGTCCAACACGCTTTTCTCCGAAGGCTCGACACCAACACCGCCTTCTTTGGCGACGATCGGCACAGCCTTCAGTTTATTTTTGTTCTCCGCATAATACGCGTAGCCAAAATAGCCGATCGCACCCGCATCGCGCTGCACGCCTTGCACCAGCACGTTGTCGTCTTCGGATGCGGTGTAATCTCCGCGGCTCGATTTCGCTTTGCCGACGATCGCCTCGGTGAAGTAATCAAACGTGCCTGAATCGGCCCCTGCGCCAAACAACTTCATCGGTTGCTTCGGAAACGCCGGGTTCACCTGGTCCCAAGTGGCAACCTTGCCCTGCGCCGATGGTTCCCACATGCGCTTCAATTCGGCCACCGAGAGGCTTTTGATGAAGGTGTTCTTCGGATTGATGACGACCGTTAGTGCATCGAATGCGATCGGCAGCTCGTAATAGTTGATGCCCGTTTTCTGGCAATCGGCAATCTCCGATTTCAGGATCGGCCGCGATGCGTTGGCAATATCGATTTCGCCCCGGCAGAATTTCTTCATGCCACCGCCCGTGCCGGAGATGCCGACCGTGACCTTCATCGTGCCTTTTTTCGCCTTCTGGAACTCCTCGGCCACCGCTTCGGTCACCGGGTAGACGGTGCTCGAACCGTCGATCTTGATGGTCTGGGCCATTGCCGCACCTGACATCAACACGGCCGCCATGGCCGCCTGGCTGGAAATGCCCATTGCTCGATTCATTGCGTCACCCTTATGATTCATGGACTCGCCCGCCAGGATAGGCGCGTTAGGTTACAGTTTGATGACGAACCCGCATCGAGGACGACAATGAACCCAAGAATCGAGCATTTGGTCGCCGTGGCCGCCCCGCTTTGGGCAGGCGAAGCCGAAGTGGTCCGCACCTACTGGACCTCCCCCAAGCACACCGCGCAGACCGACATGCTGTGGCTAGCGAGGCAATGCTTCAAGGAATTCTGGGGCTCTGGGGTGAGCAAGTACGATCGCGGCGGGGTGTTCCTCGGCGTGATGAAAAAGCTCATTGAAACCGCGCCAGCGATCGACATCACGCTCGATCGAACGGAAGTCCTCGACACGCTGGAAGGACTCAAAGCGGAGTTTTCCCACTACTGCGCGTTCGCCGATGTGTACGACGAGATTCGTCCGGCCGGTACGCCCAAACTGAATCCGCACGTCCTAGAGGCCTGGCCGGAAGAAGACGCCTTGACGGCGCTTCGCTATCAGCATCAGGACGAACATGGCGCGGTCGGCATGCGCGCCTGCAAGTTCACCGAAGGCGGTTACTGCACGCTGTTTTCGGAAGGCATGGCGCTCGCCGGCAAGGGCGGCATCGAGGAAAAGATCGCGGCGGCCTGTGCGATGGTCTATGAGGACGAATTCGGACACATGCTGGCTGGCATGACTGGCATCACCGATGCCGGCCTGAAGGATGCCGACTGGAAGCTCATTGAAACACTGGTCGTGGCGCAGTTGCAAAAGCGCATCCACATGCGAAATGGCCAGTTCGGCTATCCGCTCGCCGAAGCGCGCATTCAGGCGATCTTCCGCGGCGACATTTTGCCGGTCGCCTTCGATTACGCGAAAGCGAAGCTCGCGGCCTGATGCGCGGAATAATCGTGCGAACGATCGCAGGGTCGAAAAGCAACACGCATTCCACCGTAAAATTTGTGGTGGGGTCGTTCGTGCGGCGGAATGCACTGCGTTCTTCCGCCCGACTGTCCGGTATCAACTGTATCGGGGCGAAGCTTGTCGTACTTATGTTCGCCGTATTCCTAGGTTGTAGCGCGCTCGCTCAGCCGTTCCCGAACAAACCAATCCGCATCATCATTCCCTATGCCCCCGGCGGCTCGCCCGATACGCTTGGGAGAACCCTTGCCCAGGCATCGTCCGACGCCCTTGGCCAACAAATCGTCGTCGAGAATCGCCCGGGAGGCGGCGGCACGATCGCGGCCGAAGCAGTGATGCGCGTGGCTGCCGATGGTTACACCTTGTTGATTGGCGATTCGTCGGTCTACGCGGTCAATCCGAGCCTCAATCCGAAGTTGCCCTATGAAATGCTGCGCGACTTCGCGCCGGTGACACTGGCCGTGTCATCGCCGATGTTTCTTGCGGTCAATGCCGGGCTTGGCGTCGAAGACGTCAAATCGTTCGTCGCGCTCTCGCAAACAAAACCGGGCCTGCCGTTCGGCTCATCGGGCAATGGCACCGTGCATCATCTTGGGCTGGAGTTGATGAAGGCCAACGCCAAGATCGATCTCACCCATGTGCCCTACAAGGGTGCCGGGCAATCGGTTCCGGCGGTGGTGGCGGGCGATGTGGGCGGCATCTTCGCGGCGATCAACACCCTTTTACCGCACGCCAGATCCAGTCGGATCCGTATCCTCGCGATCGCGGCGGCCGAGCGCAGTCAGTTGATGCCGCAGATTCCGACGATGGCCGAGGCAGGCGTGCAAGGCGTCGACCTGTTCATCTCCATTGGCGTGTTTGCACCGGCGAAGACACCGCGCGATGTCGTCGAGCGCCTGAGCATCGAATTTAATAAAGCGCTGGCCCTGCCCGAGGTGCGACAACGATTCTTCAACGCGGGCATCGATCCGATCGGCTCAACGCCTGAGCGTTATGCCGAGGCGATTCGGACCGAACTCGTGCACTACGGCAATCTGGTGCGTAGCGTCGCCGCGAAGATGAATTGAAAACGGCGGGACAAGCCCGCCGTTTTTTGCCGCACGTACAACTACGCCGTCAGCAACTTCTTAACCCGCGCAGCAGCGAACGGGAACCGCCGCACCCGCTGGCCAGTCGCGTTGTAGATCGCATTGGCCACCGCCGCCGGTACCGTGATCAACGAGGGCTCGCCCGCGCCGCCCGACGCCATGTCCTTGCGGTCGATGAGGACCACATCGACGGCTTCCGGCGCATCCTTGATGTCGGCAATCGGATAATTGACCCAGTCGGTGCTGGTGACCTTCGTTCGATCGAACTGCACCTCTTCAAGCAAGGTGCGGGACAACCCCTGCATGATGTTCGCCTCCACCACCAGCTTCAAGGACAGCGGATTGATGATGAGCCCGCAGTCGTGTGCGACCGTCATGCGCTTGGCCGAGATGCGGCCGGTCTGCTTGTTGATTTCGATATCGGCGATCACTGCGGCGTACGTCCCGTAGCCCGACATCATCAACACGCCACGTCCGCGCAGAATATTTCCCGACATCTTCCGCGGCTTTGCATCCTCCGGCCCCCACCCGGCCTTGTCGGCAGCCGCCTTCAACACGGCAATCTCGCGGGGATCGGTCAGATACTTCAGCCGAAATGCGATCGGATCCTGACCGGCCGCCGCCGCCACTTCGTCGATAAACGCATTCTACGCAAAGCGGGTCTGGAATTCCTGCGGCGCACGCAGATGCGCAGAACGAACCGGTGAAGCCTGCTCCTGCAACGGCGCAATGGTCTGCCAGTACTGCACCTTGTTGTTGAATGCGTAGGATTCGTGCGGCGCATCGAAGTTGTGCATGTTCCACTTCTTGTGGCCAAGCTGCATGCTGGCGATCGTCTGCTCGGGGCCGTCGGCAATCCACTTCACATCCCAGCCCGAGAAGCCTTTGGCGCGGAACAACCAGCCATCGACATTGCCCGCCGCATCGAGACCGGCCTACATCGACACAACGGCTGCCGGCGCTTTCGGATCCCAGGCAATGCCTTCATCGCGCATCCATTGCACGCGCACCGGACGCCCGACTTCACGCGACATGATCGCTGCCTCGAACGAGGCTTCATCAGCGTCGCTCCGCTCGTACGAACCCGCGCCATCCTTCCAGATGACATGCACCTGGTCTTCCGGAACCTCCAGCAGCTTGGAGATGTCAAGGCGATGGAAGTACGGCTTTTGCAGGTCGGAATAGATGGTCACCTCGTCAGCCTTGACATCGGCCACACCGACTGACGGCGCCATCCGGGCATGCGACTGGAATGCGCATTCGTAGTCGGCCTCGATCACTTTCACTGCCTTGCCGAATGCCTACTGGGCCGATGCTTCGTAGAATTCCTTCTTGCCGACAAACGCATTTTTCCCGTTGGAGGCAACCACCGCAGCCTTGCGGATGTGGTCGTAAAGGCCTTCATGGCCCGGCCAGTTCATCGCTGGCTTTGACCATTCGACCTTCAGCTTGCGCGAGGCCTGGATCGCATCCCATTCGGTTTCGGCGAGCACGCCAAGAAAGTCCTTCTTCCAGACGACCTTCGCGCCACGGATATCTTTGATCGAGTTCTCATCGACCTTCACCGGCACCGCCGCAGCGACCGTCGGCCGTACCATCCGACCATGCAACATGCGGGGCAGGCGAACATTCCCCACATAGTCTTCGGTGCCCATGATTTTCGCCGGTACGTCGTCGCGCACCGCCGGCTGGCCGACGATCTTGTATTCCGACACGGGCTTTGGCTTGGCATCACCGTTTACGTCCATGCCAGTCGTTGCCGATCGCCTTGTTCCAGGTAAGCTTGCCGGTGAGTGCGCCGACGGCGATCAGATCTTCATAGGTGACGCGCTTCGCCGGATCGGCAGTGACAAACACCACGCCATTCTGCGCGGTCATCGCTTCGAACGGCACGCCGAAGCGCGCTGCCCCGGCGCTCACGAGTACACGGCGTGCCTCGGCAGCGATATTGCGAATTGGTTTGCCGCCGGCACGAATGCCGGTCGATCCCCGCGCGCCGCCCTGATTGGCGGTGAGCACGGTGTCACCGAACAGAATCGCAACCCGACTCAATGGCACATCGAGTTCTTCGGCGACGATCTGGCGAAACGCCGTCCCCAAGCCCTGGCCATGATCGACCTTGCCGGAGAACACGAGAATCTTGCCGTCCTTACCGATTGTGAGCCAGCTGCTGAATGTCTCGGGCGACGGGCTCGCGAAGGTTGCCGCTTGCGCGGCAGCCTCCTCGACAAACGCGGACTGCATCGCGCCGGTCGCACCGACCGTCACCAACAATGAACCGGAAGCCTTGAGAAAATCGCGCCGTGTGATTTCAGTTGTCATGGTGGGCTCCCTGATCAGGCCATCGAATTGGCGGCTTTGCGGACCGCGCGCAGAATCGCCATATGCGTTCCGCAGCGGCACTTGAGGCCGGACAGTTGATCGCGGATCTGCGCATCGGTCAGCTTGGCATTCTTCTCCAAGATGGCAACCGTGCTCATCACCCAACCGCTGGCGCAATAACCGCAGCTTGCCGCCTGCTATTCGATGAACGCTTTTTGCACTGGATGGGGTGCGGTGGCCGAACCGATCCCTTCGATCGTTTTCACCGGGCTTTTTACCGTGCTAAGTGGCGTCACGCATGAGCGTACCGCGCGGCCATTCATGATGACGGTGCACGCACCACACTGCGCAACACCACAACCGAACTTCGGGCCATTCATCCCGAGCTCGTCATGCAAGACATAGAGGAGCGGCGTGTCGGGCGAGGCGTTCACCTCAAGCTCGGCACCGTTGACGGTGATTGTTGCCATGGGAGGTCTCCATTATATTGGGCGCTCGTCGGGGAGCGGTAAATTTCATACACCTCAGCCGCGCGCCGCCCGCATCGCCCGCCATACCCGGTCGGGCGTCGCCGGCATTTCGAATTCCTTCACACCGAGCGGCGCCAGCGCATCGATGATCGCATTCATCAGCGCGGGCAGCGCACCGACGGCGCCTGCTTCACCGGCACCCTTCACACCAAGCGGATTGCGTGCAGTCGGCACTGAAAGGCTCTTTATTTCGATCTCGCAGAAATCATCCGCGCGTGGCATGGCGTAATCCATGAAGGTCGCGGTCATGAGCTGCCCAGATTCCTTGTCGTAGACAATCCGTTCCAGCAACACCTGGCCCGCGCCCTGCCCCACACCGCCGTGAATCTGGCCCTTCACGAGAAGCGGGTTGATGACCGTGCCGACATCATCTGACACGACATAGCGCACGATCCGCACGACACCGGTTTCCGGATCGATCTCGACCTCGCAGACATGGGTGCCATAGGGATAGGTGTTGTCTTCCGGCGCGAAGATCCCGCTTTCGAAGAGGCCCGGTTCGATCGACATCGGTATTTTGCCCGGCGTAAAGGCGGCCGCAGCGACCTCCTTCAAGGACACCCCTCGATCGGTCCCTTCGACCACGAACCGCCCGTTCGCGAAGGAAATATCGGCAGACGCCGCCTCCAACAAATGCGCGGCGATGAGCTTGCCCTTCTCGACCACTTTGCCCGCGGCGATGGCGAGCGCTGAGCCCCCGGTGGCCGCCGTGCGGGAGCCGAACGTGCCGACACCGAACGCCACGCGATCGGTGTCGCCATCGACATAATGAATGTCCTCTGGTGCGAGGCCCAGCTTCGAACCGAGCACCTGCATGAAGGTCGTCTCATGACCTTGGCCTTGATTTTTGCTGCCCATCAGCACGGTGGCTTTACCATTTGATTCGAAGCGCAACTCGGCGTATTCAAATCCAGGTGCCGCCGCGCGTTCGATCGGATTCGCGATGCCGATGCCACGCAATAAACCTTTCGCACTGGAGTCAGTGCGCCGCTTGGCAAAGCCATTCCAATCGGCCAGATCGAGCGCCATGTCCATGCATTTCTCGAATTCGCCGCAGTCGTAGAGATAACCAAGCGGCGTTTTGCGGGGCATCTGCTCCGGGCGAATAAGATTCTTGCGCCGCAATGCGATCGGATCAAATCCGAGTTCGCGCGCCGCATCGTCGATCAAACGCTCGGTCGCATAGGTCGCTTCCGGACGACCGGCGCCGCGATAGGGCGCGAGCGAGCCGGTGTTGCTCATCACGCAGGTAAAGCGCACATGCGCGGCGGGAAAATCGTACACACCCACCATGCCCGGCGAATTCTGAAATGTCGCCTGAAAATTCCGATCCGAATTCACATAGGCGCCGACGTTGGCAATCCAATGCGATCGCAGTCCGAGGAACTTACCGTCGGCATCCAGTGCCAACTCCACCTCATGGATGTTGTCGCGGGCATGCTCATCCGAAAGCAGCGTTTCGCTACGATCGCCCTGCCATTTCATCGGTCGGCCAAGACGCCTCGCTACCCACAACAACAGACGATGTTCCACCGCCTGCGGGCCTTTTCCGCCGAATGCGCCGCCGACATCGTAAGCGATCACGCGAACGCGGTTTTCGGGAATTTTGAAGACGTCTTTGGCCAGCAACTCACGCGCCCGATACAAGGTCTGCAAATCGGCATGCAACGTGAAGCGCTCATCGAACGAATCATAGGCACCGATCGCCGCACGCGGCTCCATGTATTGCGAATGAACACGCGTCACCACATACCGGCGCTTCACTACATGCTTCGCTTTGGCGAAGGCGGCGTTAGTGGTGGCCTGATCGCCGATGCCAAACACATGCGAAATATTGTCCGGACAGTCGGCCCACACGCATGGTGCCTTAGGGTCAAGCGCGCCTTGGGTATCGGTCACCGACGGCAAGGAATCGTAGTCGATATCGAGCACATCGGCGGCATCCTTTGCCTGCGCGATGGATTCGGCGATCACCATTGCGACAGGCTCACCGACGTGGCGTACGAAACCACGCGCGAGGCCCGGATGCGCGCGCCAGAACATCGGCGAGCCATCCGGCCGTGATCGCTTGAAGGTGACCGACGTCGTACCAAGATCGGCGCCAAGATCGTCAATGGTAAAGATCGCCAACACCCCTGGCTTGCCTTCCGCAGCGCGCCTGTCGATACTACGAATCGCCGCATGGGCATGCGGGGAGCGTACAAAATGGACATACGCCTGACTAGGCAGATTGACATCGCCAATGTAGCGGCCGCGGCCAGTGAGGAAACGCTGGTCCTCGACACGCATGGTGGATTCACCGATGGCAAACGGAGTGCTCGTATTCATTCGAAAGAGGTCCTGTTGGATAATGGCGCCGGCAACCATGCGGGTTCCGCGTCGGCCGGATGACAAGCCAACGCATTACAAACTACAAACCAATGGAAACGCTGATCAACCTATCTCGCGCAATCAGCGTGGCCATCTGTTCAGGGAGTTACAAGGGAGCGTGCCCCCTTGTTCAAACTATCCCCTATGAATTACGGTAGCACACCTTTGACCACAGCTTGAAGGGGGCCACATGGCCGGAAAGAAAGTCACCCTGACGCAGTCGGCGCTGATCGGCATCGCAGGGAACGCCCCCTCTTACAGCATCGCGGTGTCAACCGGCGCCTTGCTTGGCGCGGCGGTGGGCCTCGCGCCCGCGCTCATTTTCTATTGCGGCTTTGTCGTGCTGGGCATCCTGCTCGCCTATCGCAAGCTCAATCAGGAGCAAACGAGCGGCGGTGCAGCCTATACCTGGGTGAGCCAGATCATCAATCCGACGCTCGGATTTTTCGCCGGCTGGTGCCTCATGATGGCCTCCATCCTATTCATCGTGTCGGCGAGCCTGCCGGCCGGTAAAGCGGTCGTCATGGCGGTAGACCCGGCCTTAGGCGAGAACAAGATGCTGGTGACGATCGTCGCGATGTCGCTCCTCGCACTCGTCTCGTTAGTCGTGGTGCGCGGCATGCAGGTGGTGGGACACCTCCAATCGATCCTTACAGCCCTGGAAGTCATTCTCATCATCGTCATCGCAGCCGCCCTGATGTGGAACTTCGGCACCTTTATACTGACCGAACGCACCCTCGACGGCTTTCTGCTTCGCACGCTCGATCTGAAAACATTCGCCGACGGGATCGTGATCGCGATCTTCTTTTACTGGGGATGGGACGTCATCTTCAACATCTCGGAGGAAACTAGCGACGGCCATCGCACCTCGGGGCATGCCGGCCTCATCGTCTTGCTGGCCTTGATCGCGATCTTCACGTTCTACGCGACTGCCGCCGCAGCCCTCATCTCGGAGGAGGACATCAAGAATTCGGCCGACAACGCCATCTTTGCCATCGCGGCGAAGGTCTTTCCGCATCCGTTCGACTACATCGCCGTGCTTACGTTTTTTCTCTCGACGATCGGGGCGATGGAGGCATCCCTCTTGCAGTTTTCGCGAACCGTGCTCGCCAAGGCGCGCGACGGTCGGGTCGGCAAGAGCCTCGCCAACCTGCATCGGGAATGGGAAACCCCGGTTCTGGCGATCGTGCTCGATTTCGTGATCGTCTGCGTGCTGCTGCTGGGTTCCTTGTTTGTCACGGGCATCGAGGAAGCCATTTTGGCCGGCATCACCGCGACCGGCATCCTCGTCGCGTACTACTACGGCTTTGCGGGCATCGCCTGTGCGGTGTACTTCATTCGCAAGCCTTCGCTGACGCCCGGCCAACGCATTCTCTATATCGTGTGGCCGCTCCTCAGCGTCGCCGTGCTATTCGTCGCTGCCGTGCTCTCGACGCTGCAATTTTCGAAACTTGCCGCGGCCACCGTAATATTTAGTTTGCTGTTGGGCGTTGTGGTGTACTTCATCTATCGACCCGCGGCGGAACGACAGCGAGCACGATCAGCCGTGCAAAGGTAAAGTGCCCAATCGCAAGAGGAGACCAGACCATGAAACGCAGCACCGATCGCATTCTCACCACCCACGTCGGCAGTCTCCCGCGGCCACCTGAGCTCATCAAGGCGCTGGTCGAACGGCGTACTACCGGCGCCGAGTTCGAATCGCTCCTCAAGCGCTCGGTAACGGACGTCGTCAAACAACAAGCGGACGCCGGCATCGATATTCCAAGTGACGGCGAGATGTCGAAGCTCGGATTCTCCAACTATGTCGATGACCGGATGACCGGCTTCGAAACACGGCCGAGCGAACACTTTCGGGTCTTCAGCGGGCGCGATCGCAAGGCGTTTCCCGAGTTCTACCAGGTGCTCGACAAAGAGGCGACAGTGGGGCGCACCTTCAGTGCGATGGTCTGCACCCACGCGATCAAGTTCAAGGGTGCGGAGATCGTCAAGCGCGATCTCGACAACTTCAAAGCTGCGCTCAAGGGTCAGCCCGTTGCAGAAGCGTTCGTTCCCGCGATCGCCCCTGGTACGGTCGCGTTGCAACGGCGCAATACGTTCTACAAGACCGACGAAGAGTTTCTTTTCGCGATTGCCGATGGGCTCGCGCCGGAATACAAAGCCATCGTCGATGCGGGCTACATTCTGCAGATCGATGATCCGCGCCTAGTCACCGAGTACGACACCACCGACCCGGAACCGAGCATTGCCGAGTACCAAAAGGTCGCCGGACGCCGCATCGATGCGATCAATCACGCCATCAAGGGCTTGCCGGCGGATCGCATCCGCTTCCATGTGTGCTGGGGCAGCTGGCATGGCCCGCACAGCACCGATATCGCATTGAAGCACCTGCTGCCGCTTATCTTAAAATTGAAGGTCGGCGGCTTCTCGGTCGAAGCAGCTAATCCGCAGCATGCGCATGAATGGGAAGTGTTCGAATCGACCAAGCTGCCCGATGGCATGGTCCTCGTTCCGGGGGTGATCGCGCATACGACCAATCACGTTGAACATCCGGAATATATCGCGCAGCGGCTCGTGCAGTACGCGAAACTCGTGGGCCGTGAGAACGTGATCGCCGGCGTCGATTGCGGCTTCGCGCAAGGTGCGGACGTCACGCGCGTGCATCCGAGCATCATCTGGGCCAAGTTCCGCAATCTCGCAGAGGGCGCGCGGATCGCCTCTAAGAAACTCTGGGGGCGATGAATCGCTTGCATCGCTGATGCGGATCGGGCGGGTTGCGCGGTGTCGGGCGTTACAAGAGCAAACACAACGCCTTGTTGAGCGGCGCGCGCGACTCCGCATGGAGAGCGATGCCGTTACGGGCGAACCGCTTAGGCTGACTCGTGTCCTCTCGAACTAAAGTCAGGAGATCATTTCATCGGCGAAGGGGCTGCCACTCACGTTAGCCGCAAACCGGCGGTGCGAATAGCCTCTGCGACCGTCCCATTGACCTTCGCTCCCTCGACAAAGGTCTTCACGTATTCAGCTGCTGCCGCCTTTCCCTTCAGCATGGTAATGGCATGCTGGATTACGTTGTAACGCCCTTCCAACACGCGTGCGCCAGGGAGGCGATCGTGATTCCTGGTCGATCGCCGTCGTGCACCGCAGCACATGGCCGCCCTTAAATCGGCAGTTCGGGCAACGGCGGCAATTGCATCTCGATCGCTGCAGCCAGACGCAGCAGCGCACGCTCAACGCGCCCGGGTCCAGTGAGGAGGAGTCCACACGGCAAGCCATCGGACAACCCCATCGGCACACTGATCGATTCGAGTCCGCCGAGCGCACCGAAGCTGCAGAACACGCCGCTTGAATCGGCCACGACCGAGGGCGGGGTCTTCTCGAAGTTTCTCCCGGCAACGCGTGGCGCCACGATCGGCATGGTCGGACTCAGGATCAGATCGATGTCCTTGAACTGATCGGCGAGCCACGCGCGTGTCTTTGCACGCAATTGCTGCGCCTTCACATAGTGCGGCGCCGGGATGTAGCCACCGAGCCGCACGAGCGCCTTCAACTCGTCGCTATAGCGCTCACCCACCTTGGCGAAGCGTTCCTCATGGGCGACATGGGTCTCCACCAACGAGATCAATCGCAGTGCATTGAGTAGATCGATCGCATCCGGCGGTTCGATATCGACCAGTTGCAGGCCCGCCCGCTCGGCAACTTTGCAGGCCTCGTTGAACCTTGCGCCGACACCGGGTGAACAGGTCGTCTCGATCCAGCGGCGCGGCACGCCAGCCCGTCGGAGCCCGTGCGGCGCAGAGAGCGTCGGCAGCGCTGCTTCCCACGGTTCGTTGCGCGTCGCAGGGTCCTTGGCATCAAAGCCCGCGATCGCATCGAGCATCGCCACCGCATCAAACACCGATGCAGCGAGGGGACCCACGTGATCCATCGACCAAGACACCAGCATCACGCCATGTCGGCTGACACGACCATAACGCGGCTTGAGGCCAACCGCTCCGCAAAACGCAGCCGGTCGCCGGATCGAGCTACCGGTATCGGTGCCCAACGCACCGACACAAAGGCCCGCCCCCACAGCCGCGCCAGAACCACCGCTCGACCCGCCAGGAATGTGGCCTTGATGCCACGGGTTCAAGCACGCACCGAAGCGTTCATTGTTGGTGGTGACGCCGATCGCGAATTCATGCGTGTTGTGCTTGCCGAGGATGAGCGCACCCGCCTTGCGAAGCTTGGCGACAGCGGTCGCATCTTCATCGGGCACCCAATCGTCGAGCGCAGCAGAGCCGCCGGTGGTGCGCAGGCCACGCGTCTGGATGATGTCTTTGATCCCGATCGGCATGCCATGTAATGGTCCCCGCGAACGACCCGCATCGAGCTCACGCTGCAACGCGCTCGCCTCTTCGCGCAGGGAATCCGCGGCCACGAGCGTAATGAAGCTATTGATCGCGGGCTCGATTGCATTGATGCGCTTGAGCGCTGATTCAAGCAGTTGCGGGACGTTGATTGCACCCGCCCGCAGTGCCCGTGTCTGTTCACGCAATGATGACAGCGCGTGCTGGCTCATGGGCTGCTCAAATGCCGGGATCGAGCGGACCGGACGGCAGATAGACCGGCCAGGGCCCGATCTTTTTACTCAAGGCGAGTAACGCCGGCAGCGCTGTCGCGATGCGATTGAGATGCGCCGCATCGTGCGGGCGATCGCCCGTGACCGCTGCGAGCGCGTTGACGTACGCGCGAATCTCCTCTTGCGTGGGCCCTGTCATCGCCTGCGCCCCGCGCCGCTCCGCTTCTTGGCCACCGGTGCCTTTTTCTTCGCAACGCTTTTCACGGTCACCGAGGCCGCCTTTTTCGACGGTGCCTTGGGTGCCAGGAACGATTGAATCTGCCCGGCCACCAGTTTCGGCTTCTCGACATGCGGGCTATGTCCGGCACCGGCAACGATCTTCAGTGTTGTCTTGCCGCCAAGGCCGGTGCGATAGGCCTCTGCATGCGAGCGCGGCACCATGCGATCGCTCTCACCCCAGATGAGCAGCGCCTCGCCTTTGAAGCGGCCAAGGCGCTCGCGCAGCTTGCGGTGATAAAAATACGGCGGCTTGAACCCCACCCGGGAGGCAAAGCGCATCGCCTTGAATTGGCTGAGCCCGCGTTCGATGTCGGAACGCACGTCCGGAAACAACGCGAGCGCAGCCGGATCGTCGGCACGCGCAAATAAGAGACTGCGCAGCCCCTTGTACTCGATGCCGTTCTCCGGCTGGATCTGCCAGAAGAGATCGCCGATCGGTTGTCTGGGCACCATGAGGCCCGAGGCCCCAACCAATACGACACGCCCGACCCGCTCGGGATTGCGCACCGCCAGTTCTGCCGCAATCCAACCGCCAAAGCAGGTGCCAACGATATCGACCTTGCCAAGTCCCAAAGCGTCCATCACCTGCAACGTATGGAAGATGACGTCATCGATCGTATCGATGCCTTCGTCTTCATCGGTCCCGGCACAGGCAGGGTGCGCCGGCGCGATCACGCGAAACGATTCCCCCAACGTTTCGTGAAACGGCAGCCAGCCGACGCTGCCTGCATGCACATCGGCAAAACCATGCAGGTAAAGAACTGGGCGTCCCTTGCCGATTTCCGCGACCGCGACATTGCGGCCGGCAACAGTCATGGTCCTGGTGGTCATACCGCCACCCTGCTGAATTCGGGCATCTCATTTAATTCCGGATAGTCACGGGCAAACATCGCCGCGGAATCACGCCGCAAGGCCGGCGCAACCTCGGTCGCGAAAAGGCGCATGCTTTTCCTCGCGAGTTCCGGGCGCATGTTGCCAAAGTGAAATTGAATCATCAGGTTGCCCACACCAGCCTGTTCGATCAAGGTCCACAACTTCTCGCGAACGGTTTTCGGACTGCCAATGGTGATCGATCCCCACTCTTCCAGTTCTTCCCAGGTATT
Source organism: Betaproteobacteria bacterium (assembly GCA_009693235.1). Classification (GTDB taxonomy): domain Bacteria; phylum Pseudomonadota; class Gammaproteobacteria; order Burkholderiales; family SG8-39; genus SHXR01. The sequence goes on from SHXR01000015.1 coordinate 53,397, forward strand.
CGCATCGCCCAGCATCTTGGCACCGGGATTGGCGTTCTTCAAGAACTGCTCCCATGAACGCACCGAGGTCGATGGCACGCCGGCACCGAACGTGAGCGTGCGACCTTCGCGACGCAAGTGGCCCTTCAAGGTATTTTTCAGGAAGTAGAACACGCCCTCATGCGCCTCTTCCTTCGCCTGCTCATCGGTTTCCGATACGTACACCGACAGCAAAATGCCCATGCGGAACGGATGAAATTTGCCGCCATAGAATTTGATGATGTCCGCGAAACGCTGCGCGGCCTTGCGCGTCCCCGCCCCATGTGCGCGTGAGGAAAGAAAATAGTCGTAGCCGCGCTTTGCCACCTCTTCCATCGTTTCCACTGATAGTGCACCGGGAATCCAGATGCGTGGATGCGGACGCTGTTGCGGCAACGGCCACACGTTGGTGTAGCGAAGCGGGTAGTGATGACCTTCATGCGTAAAAGGACCGGACTCGGTCCAGCAACGATGAATGAGATCGATCGCCTCCCAATATTGCGTGCGCGCTTGCGGCTGCGGGATGTCGTAGTTGAAGGCCTCCGGCCCGCCGCCCACCGCGAAGCCGGCGATCAAGCGGCCATCGCTCATTGAGTCCAGCATCGCGTATTCCTCGGCGATGCGCAGCGGATTCAAATGCAGCGGCAGCAGATTGCCCAGCACCACAAGCTTCGCGCGCTTGGTGCGCTGGGTAAGCGCCGCCGCGATGATGTTAGGCGATGGCATCATGCCGTAGATATTCTGATGATGTTCGTTCAGCACCAGACCATCGAAGCCAAGTTCTTCGCCATACACGAGCTGATCGATGTATTCCTGATAGAGGCCGCGCGTTTTTTCCCGGTCCCATAGTTTGTTAGGCACCGTCACCCATCCGGTGTCGTACTTCTCATCGAAATCCTTGGGCAAGTACGGATAGGCCATGAAGTGCCAACAGAACATCTGTACCGGATGCATCTTCGTCTCCATATTGGTATAGGAACTGCGCGGTATAGGAACTGTGCGATGCCCCCCTCCCGAAGATCGCATCACCATGGCGCAACCGACGTTTTCCCATTTTTCTCATGCACTCGTCAAGAGTATCGTATAGTTGGTCAAATAGCAGTCGTTGCCAATTCCATCCAATTGAGGGAGACATCAATCATGACATTGCGATTGCCCGGCATTCGCCTTTTGCTTGGACTCATCGCGGGCCTCATCGGCGCTAGCGCCGTGGCGCAAACCAAGATCGACATCGCCATCTTCCATCCGGAGCGAAACGCCTGGAGCTTCGCGTTCAAATGGTGGGTGGATGAAGTCGACAAAGCCACCAATGGCCGCGTCAAATTCATGCCCGCTTATGCCGGATCGCTGGTCACCGCCAATGAGACATTGAAATCGGTGCGTGATGGCGCGGTACCCGCCGGGTTCACCTCTGCTGCGGCCATGTCGGGAACGCTGCCTTCCCTTGCGTATCTTGAATCCATCGGTGGTATGCCAGGGGAAGTACAGAAATTTTCTGACGCGGTCGCCGCGCTCCGCCCCGCGCTGGAGGAGGAGTTTCGCAAACAAGGTGTCGAATACCTGTGGCCACAGGGTTCAGGCCACTTGATTGTGTTATGCCGTGATCGCCTCATGCGCAATATTGCCGATTGGAAGGCCCGTAAAGTGCGTACTGCAGGGCGCTGGCAAGGCGAACAGCTCCTCTCGATTGGCGCCTCACCGGTCAGTACCGACATGTCCGAGCAATACCTCGCGCTGCAAAATCGCACCATTGACTGTGCACTCAGCGTCTCCGTATTGGCCTCGGCTTTGAAGCTGCACGAAGTGGCACCGAAGATCACGGTGCTCGGATTACCGGTCAATCTCTCCATGTACCTGGTCAATCGCGCCGTTTGGGAGAAAATTTCCCCCGAAGATCGGGCTGCCATCAAACGGCTCGGCGCCGAAGCAGAAAAGCTTTCGGCAAAACACCTGCACGAAGTGCAATCGGAGGCACAAGCGATGATGAAAACCCAGAAGGCGGAAATCTACAGCCTCACCGCCGATGAAATCGCCGCCTTTCGCGGTGGCATCGATCCGGGCTTCAAGAAAATGGACGCGCAGGGCGGCGCCACCGGAAAACAGATCGCCGATACGGTCAAGCGCTTCTGGTAACGGGTCCTTGGAGCGATGCCTGACGATGAATTTTTTGTTGCCGCAAAAAAATGAGTGCTGACTGGTTGGAGTCGGCCAAACGATTCACCAGCATGGTGAACCGTTGGTTCCTCACCATCGCAGGCATCGTCATTGCAATCATTCTTGTCATCATCACCTACGATCTGGTGCTGCGCAATGCGTTCGACGCACCGACGCTCTGGGCTCTCGATTTTTCGCGCTTCCTGTTGGTGTTTGCCGCATTCTTCGCCATGGCGCCGACGCTCGAACACGGCCAGCATGTGACGGTCGATCTGGTCGAACAAATGATGAAGCCCGGCCCCAGGCGAATCATGCAGATCGTCGCGCTCGGCTTGGTCCTCATCTTCGCTGCGTTCCTGATGTGGCAGATCACCCGCACGACTATCGAAGCGTTCGAGGATGACAGTCTGTTTCCAACCGTCGTCCCGGTGAAACTCAAACACGTCTACTGGGTTGGGCCGCTTGGCATCCTCCAGTTCATCCTCACTGCCATCGTGCGGCTTGCCACCGCCATCCGCACGCTGGCCAGATAAGAAAGGCAGCGTGGATCCAATCGCCGGCTTTTCGATCTTCATGGTCGTGCTGCTCTTGTTCCTTGCAACCGGAACGCCAGTGGCGGTCGCCACCGGTCTGGTCGGCATCCTCGGGGTCTACCTGTTCCTGCCACTCGGTGCGATCACCCAGCTCGCGAGCATTGCCTATGCCCAATCGGCGAGCTTCGTGCTCGTCGTGGTGCCGCTCTTCGTGATGATGGGCGAGGCGCTCGCTGCCACCACGATTGGTCGCGACCTCTTTACCGCAGCGCAGATCTGGCTGCGCAAGTTGCCTGGCTCGCTTGCAATTGGCACGATCGCCGCCTGCGCGGTGTTTGGCGGCCCCTGCGGATCGAGCCCAGTGACGGCGGCGACCATCGGTTCGATGGCGATTCCGGAAATGATCAAGAAGGGCTACAAGCCGAGCCTTGCGTATGGCGTAACCGCGGCGGGCGGTACGCTTGGCATCCTGATTCCCCCCTCCATTCCGATGGTGCTTTATGGCGTGATCACCGAGACATCGATCGGTGATCTCTTCATTGCCGGCATCGTGCCGGGCATTTTGATGACGATCATGCTGGCGCTCACCGTGATGTATCAGGTTTGGCGCGATCCGTCGGTGGCGCCGCACGCACCGATCGAAACGGTCGAGGCCGAACGCTGGACCTCCTTGAAGGCGGTGATTCCCATCACGCTGCTTGGCGTGGCGATCATGGGCTCCATCTATGCCGGGATCGCAACGCCGACCGAAGCCGGTGCCGTCGGCGCGCTTGGATCGCTGCTGATCGCCTTGTGGCTTCGTGCCCTGAATCGCAAAGCGATCGTGCGCATTTTTGACAACACCTCGCGCACCACCGCGATGTTCGTATTGTTGATCGTAGCCGGACTCTTTAGTGCGTTCGTGTTGGCAAGGCTTGGCATTCCGCAGGCCACCGCCAAAATGCTGACGGGCCTCGACATCCCACCCTGGGTCATCCTCGTGCTTATCAATGTGCTTCTGGCAGTCCTTGGCATGTTCATGGACCCAATGAGTCTGATGGTGGTGATCGTGCCGGTGTTCTTCCCGGCGGTCGTCGCGCTGGGTTATGACCCGGTGTGGTTCGGCGTGATCATCACGATCAACATCGAAATTGCCGCCATCTCACCACCGGTCGGCTTCAATCTGTTCGTGTTAAAAACCGTGGTGCCGGACTCGAACATGAAAGACATCATTCAGGGTTCGTTGATCTTCATCATTCCGCTCGCGTTGGGCATCCTTGGCCTCATCGCGTTTCCAGAGATCGCGCTCTTTCTGGTCAAAATGATGAAGTAGCGCTTCACGCGCCGGCCTGCGTCGCGTTGGGCGTGAAAAGCGCCTCACCGTTGATCTTGAAACTGCCGATTGCGTTCTGGCCGTCGTCTGCAACGAGCCAATCGATGAATGCCTGGGCATCGGCCTGCTTGACATGCGGCTGCCTGACCGGATTGACGAGGATCACGCCATATTGATTGAAGAGACGCTGGTCGCCTTGTACCAGAATCGCCAGTGCACCACGATTCTTGAACGAGAGCCACGTTCCCCGATCGGCCAGAATGTAGGCGTCCATCGATGAAGCGGTGTTCAAGGCTGGGCCCATCCCCTGTCCGGTGTCACGATACCAAGCCCCCTTCTGTTTGGCGATGTCGATGCCCGCTTGCGCCCATAACGCGAGCTCTGCAGTGTGGGTACCACTGCGATCGCCACGTGATACAAAAGCGGCCTGTGCGCTTTCGATCGCCTTCAATGCCGCTGCCGCATCGCGTTGCCTACCGATCCGCGCCGGGTCCGTCTGCGGCCCGATCAGCACAAAATCGTTGTACATCACCGGAATGCGCTTTACCCCATGCCCCTCGGCGACAAACTTCTCTTCCAATCCACGCGCATGGACGAACACGACATCGGCATCACCGCGGCGCGCCAAGTCGAACGCCTGCCCAGTTCCCAGTGCGACCACACGTACCTGAATCGCCGTCTTCTTCTGAAAGGCAGGCAGGATGTGGCCGAACAATCCGGATTGTTCGGTCGAGGTCGTGGAGGCGACCGTGATAAAACGCTGCTGCGCTTGCGCGCTGCTCAATAGCAGACTGATCGTGAGTAACCACCCGCACATCCGTCGGATTACCAAGGGAGCTCTCCATTGATGAATTCAGCGGCTTCGCTCGTTGCCGGATGTTTGAAGAAACGTTCCGCCGGGCTGCACTCGGCGATTCGTCCACGATGGATGAACAGGATCTCGTCACCCATCCGATGCGCCTGTCCAAGATTGTGCGTGACCATAATGATCTTCGTCCCCGCCTGGTGCATCGCCTCGATCACCGCCTCGATTTCATGCGTGGCACCGGGATCAAGATTAGCAGTGGGTTCGTCGAGGAATAGCACTTCTGGTTCAATGGCCCAGGCACGTGCCAGCGCCAAGCGCTGCTGCTCGCCGCCAGATAGCACCCGCGCCGAATGCCGCGCGACCGAGACGAGACCCACGCGCTGGAGCGCCGCATGGGCCCGATCGAGATGCTCCGCGCGTGGATAGCCTGCCGCCTGCAATGCATAGACGATATTCGCTAGCGCAGATCGGCGCAGCATCACCGGCCGCTGGAATACCATGGCTTGGCGTCGCGGCGTCCCAGGCGCTTTGGTCGCTGGGGTCGAATTCCATGCCACGCGACCGCTCGAAGGGGTTAGCAACCCGTGACAAAGGCGCAGCAGCACACTCTTGCCCGCACCATTCGGACCCACCATGAGAGTCCGCGTGCCGGCAGCGAATTCGACGGTGATGCCATCGATAATACGTCGATGACCGGCGACGAAGACGACATCGCGAAGTTGCAGCGGCAACAGCGATGGAGCATCCATCATCCGTAACGCCGCTCCGCGGCTTCCTTGATCACATATGCCCCGGCGTTTAGCGCCAACACCACCGCAACCAAAACGATCCCAAGCGCCAAGGCAAGCGGCAGATCCCCTTTGCTCGTTTCGAGCGCGATAGTGGTGGTCATCACCCGCGTCACGCCGTCGATGTTCCCACCCACGATCATCACCGCACCGACTTCGGCCGCCGCCCGACCGAAACCCGCCAGCACGATGGTCAGCAGTGAAAATCGCAAATCCCACAATAGCGTGATGCTTGCACCCATCCGCGTGACGCCGAGCGAACGCAGCTGCTCGTGGAACTCTTGCCACGCGTCTTCGACCACCTGCCTGGAAAGGGCCGCAACGATTGGCACGACCAGAATCGTCTGGGCAAAGATCATCGCGGTCGGCGTAAACAACAATCCCATCGAACCAAGCGGCCCAGCTCTCGATAGCATCAGATAGACCAGCAGACCGACCACGACCGGCGGCAAGCCCATCAACGCGTTCAGCGCAACGATGACGCTGCGACGTCCGGGGAATCGACCGACCGCGATCGCTGCGCCCAAGGGCAAGCCGAGCACACAGGCGAGGAATACCGCCGAGAGGCTCACCTCAAGACTCAGACCAACGATGCCAAAGAGCTTCGCATCGCCTGCGATGAGCAGCTCCAAGGCATCGGTCGTTGCTGCGGCCAAACCGTTCAATCAACATCTCCGGGAATCGGGCAGCGATGCCCATTGCGGCTGGGCAAGCGCCGCACCAGCGAACCATCAAGTGTAACGGTCTATGGGCGCTCGAACGGAATCGCCGACAGAGAGAAATGGTGTAGCGAGCCGTCCTGACACGCGTTCACGTCAATGCACCATCCGTTCGAACCGCTAAAATGATTGCCCCCTCTGACGACCACCGACCTAACACATCATGACCATCCGCATCGTACGACTCGGTTCCAGACGTGTCCCAGGCGAAGGCGTACGCATCGGCACGGTACGCCGCCCGCCGCGTGACATTCCGAAAGAGGACTATGCGAAAAAAGACTGGTTCGACGTCTGGCTGCCGGAACTGTCGCCCGAAGCCGAAACGGTCAAGCGGGCGCTGGCCGCAAACTCCGATGCCGCGTGGCAGATCTTCGCGAAAAAATATCGCACCGAGATGGGTAGACCCGAACCCGGACGTCTGTTGGATCTGTTGGCGGCCTTGTCAAAGACGGCACCCTTTTCCGTCGGCTGCTATTGCGAAGACGAGAAGCGCTGCCATCGCTCGATTCTACGCGTGCTATTGAAGGAGCATGGGGCGGCGGTGGAGTGACGTTCATTCTTCACCTTTTACAGGGGAAAGTACTTCTCCAACCACTCCGCCACCACATGCCAAACGCGCTGGTTGCCTTCGGCCAGCATGAAATGGTCGGTGTCACCAAACAGGTGGAGATCGGCAGGCATGCCGGCGCGTTTGAACATTTCGATCGATTGCTCGGTCGGTGTGACCGAATCCACCGAACTGTGCAGCAGCAATAGCGGGCGCGGCGCGAGCTTTGCCACGACATCTTCGGCGCGGAAATCGAACATGCTCTGTGCCGTTTCGGCGGTGAAGGCTTGAATGGACCCCGGCACGATCTGTCGCTTGAGGCTAGGCGGAATCGGCACGATATCCATCCTTGGCACCAATAGCGACTGCCCGGTCCGTGCGCGGTGGCGCTTCCCTTCTTCCAACATCGCAGTGAATTTGGCCCACGCCTCGGGTCCTGGATGTTGCCCGCGAAATTTTCGTTCGCCATGCCCCCAGCCACCGGATGAAATAACGCAGGAGAATCGCTCGTCAATGGCGCCGGCATACACGGCTACGGCTGCGCCAAAACTGGAACCGATTACGCCGATGCGTGTAGCCTGCACGGCGGGATGGCCATTCAGAAACGTGTAGGCATCGCGGGTGTTTTGCACCTGATCCAGGCAAATGAGATTGCCACGCTCCCCTTCGCTCTCGCCACAGCCGCGCATGTCGAAACGCATCGTCACATAGCCCTGTGCTTCCAATGCAGCACAGGGACCCAGAACATTCTCCGCCCCTTTGTTGCTGCCAAAGCCGTGCAAGACGAGAAAAGCAGGACGTCGCTCACCGACTTGCATATTGGCGGGTGTTCGGACGACGCCCGCCAAGCGCAGACCCTGCGATTGAAAACTGATGTTCGATTCGCTCATGAAGACGCCGACGCGCGTGCCGTCTTGAATGGAACCTGGCCAACACGTCCCGGTTCGGCGGCGCCCTTGGCCGCGGGGAGCGAGGGACGCACTTTGCCGTCATCACGCTGCCGGATGCCATCGACCAGATGCCATTCGCTGAAGCGATTGGTGCGGTAGTTGTTGGGCTTCCAGGCATCGGTCACATAGTCCGCATCGCAGAAATATTCGACCGCCCCGCCCAAGGGATTCCTGAAGTACCAGAAATAGGCCGACGAAACCGGATGGCGCCCGGGACCGACGTCGGTCGCCCAACCGCGTTTGGAAAATTCGAGGCCGCCGCCGAATACCTCGTGGATATCGCTCACCTCGAATGCGATGTGATGAATATCGGTCTTGCCGGTGCGACTCTTCACGAAGAAAAGATTGTGATGCTCGCTCTTTTCCGTCCAACGCAGGAACACCCCCGCACCGCCGACATAGCGATCCGATAGCCGAAAGCCAAGCCGCTTGCGATAGAACGCCTCGGCCACGCGGGTATCGGACACGAAGAAAACGATATGGCCCATCTTGAAGGGCTGCGCGTTCTTATAGACTGGGCTCACCTTGTCGATGCGCGTTCGGCTACCCGGACCATTCCACGCGGTGCCGGCGCTCGGTGTTTCGCGGCGATGCTTCCAGACGCGAAAGCCGACGTTGATGCCGCTGTCATCGATAGCGTGAAGGGTACCGTCGGTATCGACCGACACATCACGGTCGCGCGCCAAATCCTCGCCGATGGCCTTCAACGCGCTTGCATTGACCACACCGAAGATCACCTCACGAAAATTTGACCCGCCCTCCAGGCGCGGCCGAAGCGTCTTCGCGGCTTCCGGCCGGACTACGATCCGACTGCCAATGCCGGTTTCGAAGATGATTCCCGCTCGCGTATCAGCAACTTTCTTCAGACCCCAGTCGCCGAAAAATTTGCGCGCCGTCTTGAGGTCGGGCGAGCCATACACAACGGTGTCGATGCCGACGATCGCCATGACTTACTCCTTAAGGAGACGCTGATTAAGCTATCTTTCGCAATCAGCGTGACCATATTTTTCAGGGAGTTACGAGGGGGGGTAATCCTCCCCTTTTGCAAGGGAGCCAGAAGTAGAAACGTTATGCAGCCATGGCCAGTTTCTGCTTCGGTGTAAATCCACCCAGAGCCATATTAGGACGGTCATTGTTATATGACCACATCCACCGGGTGGCAAACTCTTGAACCTCTTCTAAGCTTGACCAGTAATATTGTGACAGCCATTCGTAGCGCACGGTTCTGTTAAATCTTTCAACATAAGCATTTTGCTGTGGGTTGCCTGGCTGAATGTATTCAAGCCTGATTCCCCATTCTGCAGCCCAGTTTTGAATGGCAGCGCTGATGTATTCAGGGCCATTGTCACAACGAATAACCTGAGGCTTGCCGCGCCAAGAAATCATCTGCTTAAGCTCTCTGATTACCCGCTCCGCTGGCAATGAGAAGTCCGCCTCCATGCCAATGGCTTCTCTGTTGTAGTCGTCAATCACATTGAACAACCTGAACGTTCTACCGTCTTCAAGTTGGTCATGCATAAAGTCCATAGACCAAACCTGATTGATTTCCAGTGGCACTGTTAAAGCCTCTGGCTTCTCACGGATCAACCGCTTGCGAGGTTTGATCCGCAAGTTCAGCTCCAACTCCTTGTAGACCCTGTAAACACGCTTGTGGTTCCATTTGAAGCCCTTCAGGTTGCGCAAACACAGATAGCAAAGGCCAAAACCCCAGTTGCGGTTGTTGTCCGTCAGCTTGACCAGCCAAGTTGCAACTTCTTCATTCTCTGCATCGAGCTTGCGCTCGTAGCGGTAACAAGACTCACTGATCCTAAAGGCCTGGCACGCCACCCGGATGCAAATGCCGCGCTCCTTGACTGCTTTGATGGCCATCTCCTTGCGTCGGGATGCCTCACCACTTTTTTTCAAGCGCCTCCGACACGATCTCGGCTTTGAGCTTCCCCTCAAGATACATCTTCTTGAGCCGCTGGTTTTCTTCTTCAAGCTCTTTCATGCGGGACATCACGGAGACATCCATTCCGCCATATTTGGCCCGCCACTTGTAAAAGGTGGCGGTGCTGATGCCCATTTCTCGGCAAATATCAGGCACGCCAAAACCAGCCTCAACGCGTTTGACGGCGTCCATGATCTGGCTATCGGTGAATTTTGACTTTCTCATGTAGAACCTCTTCCATTGGAAAAAATTCTACTTCTAACGCCTTTGGTTCTAGGGGACGATTACCGTTGGCAGCCAGGAACGATGCTATGAGGCGATCTGCCAACGGCTCACTGCAGCGGTATCCCCGCCTTCTCGATCAACGCCTTGAACTTGGGTGCATCGGCCAGAATGCGCGCGCGCAGCTGATCCGGTCCGGCAGGCCGGGCTTCGAAGCCGGCGGCGAGCGCCTTCTCCTTGGTCTCGGGCCGGGCCAGTGCCTTAGCGGTTTCCGCCGCCAGCCGCTGCACGATGTCGGCGGGCAGTCCGGCCGGGGCGAACAGCCCGAAGATGCTTTCCACCGCGAACTCTGGGTAGCCCGACTCCATCATTGTGGGCACGTTGGGCAGGCCGGGCCAGCGGGCGGTGCCGGTGACGGCCAGGCCCGTGAGCCGACCGGACTCCACCAGCCCATGCGCCGGCGGCACGGCAGTGGACGACGCGTCGATGGACTTGCCCAGCACTGCCTGCACTGCGAGGCTAGCGCCGGTGTAGGGCACTTGGGTGTAGCTGATCCCGCCCTGGACCATCAGAAGTTCGCTGGCAATGTGAGGCGGCGAGCCCGTGCCGGAGTTGCCCATGTTGAACTTGCCGGGGTTGGCCTTAGCGCGCGCGACGAACTCTCCGATGGTCTTGATGCCACTGTCGGGGTGGATCACGAAAATGGACGGCGCCACCGCCAGCTGCGAGATCGCGGTGAAGTCCTTCTGGAACTCATAGGCCAGCGTCTTGTATAGCGATGGGTTGATGGTGAACTGGCTGGTACCGGTGACCAGCAGGGTGTAGCCGTCGGGCGCGGCCTTCGAGGACTGCACCGTACCGATGTTGCCTCCTGCACCGGCGCGGTTCTCTACCACGAAGGACTGCCCGAAGCCGTCGGCCAGCAGCTGCGCCACCACGCGCCCGACGATATCGCTCGGGCCGCCGGGGGCGAAGGGCACGATCACCTTTACCACGCGTTGCGGGTAGGACTGGGCCTGTGGGCCGGCGGCGAAGCCAGCAAACAGCGTGGCAGCCACCATGAAGGGGGCAAGTATGCGGAGCGATGTTTTCATTTCCGCCTCAGGCTTTCCAGGTTCCGTCGATCAGAATGAAGGCCATGCGGCAGACTTCATTGGAGCGGTTGCTCCACGCATGGTTGGTGCCCCGCTGGACGGCCACGTCGCCGGCGCGGAGCAATGTCTCGGTGTCGTCCATCACCATCCAGATCTCGCCCGAGAGCACGATGCCGTAGTCCACGGTCTCGGTCTTATGCATGAAGGGATGGGGCGCGTTCTCGTTGCCGTCCACCGCGTGACTGGAGCCGAACTCGGCGTAGGCCGCTACCGCCTTGACGCGATCGATCTTTCCCAGCCAGGTTGTGTCGGGCGGCAGCTCGGCGATGCGGCACACGGTGCCGCCCGTGGGTGGCTCGATGCTACGCGGGCGGTCGGTGGGCTCGTGCGTCTCGCGCGTCTTCGCCGGCACGCCGTCGGTAACCCAGACCTCGCTGGAGGAGAATCCCGGGCGCATGCTGTTGGTATGGACCACCGGCGTCGGCCCGTCGCTCGTGATGATGGATTTGCCGTTTGCATCCCAGCCTGTGACTACTCGGCGTACGGTAGTGCCCATGATCGTTCCTCCTCCGGTTTTGAGGCTCCCCCCGCACTGCAGCAACATGCTGGCGCTGACCTCTCTTGACTAGCAGTACAAAAGGTTAGATCGTTGTTGAGTTAGGGTCAACGTGGCAGCAATGAATCGCCCCGGGTTTTGTGGAGGCCATTTGGTTTAAGTTACCGCCACCGAAGTGACGGGTTCGGCGAGTTGCCGATAGTAGTTTTCCTCAGCTTCGGCAGGCGGAATATAGCCGATGCCCTCCAGCAGGCGATGGTGAT
>SHXR01000016.1 GCA_009693235.1 Betaproteobacteria bacterium
CTTCGTCACCCACACAAAGTGATACTCGATCTGAAATACTGTGTGGCTACCGTACCTGTATTCCATGCCGCACCTCCCTTGGTACGACACATTTTCGCAGCTAAAGCTGACCGGCTAAAGCCGGTGGTTTAAACCTTATGATGGACAATCAACAAGGCTGCGCCGCCGCCCACGACGAGCGCAAAGACCGCAAACACTTGGTAGGCCTCGCGCCAGCCGACCAGCCCGATCAGCCATGCGCCGATCACAGGTCCAAGCAAAGTCCCCGCGCCAATGCCCGCCACGGTGAGTCCGGTTGCCAAACCGCGTTTCTTGACAAACCAATGCTGCACCGCGCTTACGCTCGGCACATAGACAAAACCAACGCCCAGTCCGATGCCGACGCCGTAAGCAACGTACAGAAGCTCAATCGACGTGGCTTTGCTCGTCGCGATTAGGCCAAGGACCAGAAAGACCATCCCAGCAACGCAGACGTTGCGCGGCCCAACGCGATCGGACAGCACGCCGGTGAACGCACCGATCAGAAAATAAAGAAAACCAAAAATAGAAAAGACCAGCGCGACATCACCACGGGAGGCATTGAATTCATCCTGAAATGCGGTAAAGAACGCCGCAAACGAATAGCCGATCCCGAAAACGACGAACAGCGCAACGTGCGTCGCGGCAACGACGGTCCAGCCGTGGAAAAGCGCCACGCTTAATCGATGCGATGCTTGGCGAACGCCCCACCGAGGATTTCCTTGCCATTCTTCGAGCCGATCCGCTCCGCGACTTCGCGCGGCAGCTCGGAGAGCCAACGCCGTGCCGTCGAGGCATGCTCCGGAATGAAATGCCAGCGCTCTGCGATATAGGTATCGCTGCCTACCATGAAGCGGTTGGGGAATTCGAGAAACGCCCCCCGCCATTCCGGCGCGAGCTCGCCGCTCGGTACGTGATCGGCGCGAAACGCCAGGTCAGCCCAAAGATTCTTGTGCTTCCTCAGCATCGCGCGCACGCTGGCTGGATCAGTGAAGCCCGAATGGGCCCACAGGATTCGCGCATTCGGGTCTTGCTTGAACAGGCGCTCGATGGCGTCGACGTCGGAATGCGCGTGCAACATCAACCCGTATTTCTTCGCGAGTTCCACCATCCGGCGCGGCACCGGAAGGTCGGCATCGGCGCCAAAGAGATGAAACTCACCGATCGCCACATACCGGTATTTGGCGAGGCACTCCTCGACATAGCGAATGATGTCGGGTTCGCGCACCCAGGTGCCGACATCGCTGCGGGTACGGTAGGGGCGCAGTTCCGGAATGATGAGATCGGGCGCGGCATTGAGCAGCCGCTGCGTACCCTCGTCGTCGGAGCTGGAGACCAAGGCGCGGCGCACCCCGGCTTTCCGGAGCAACGCAATCGCTTCTCTGGTCGGCAGGGTCTCGCGGGCATCATGACTATAGTGCACATGCGCATCAAAGAGCGGCATCTCCTGTGCAACGACTCCCACTGACCACAACAAGGCCGTGGCCATTGCAGTGGAATACGCGATGAAATGCGCTGCCATAGAGATCCTCCTTGCGTTGCTGCGGTCTTCGCCAACAGGCCGCTTCAGAATGACTTCAATCGGCCCATCCTTAGGTGAAACAACGTCTACCTCTGCCGAGCACGCGCCTTGATGAGCGCATGAAAGGCATCGATCATCGGCGTTGCAATGCCGGCTTTCCTCGCTAATTCGGCCACCGACCCGATAATCGCATCGATCTCCATTGGTCGTCCACGTTCCAGGTCCTGATGCATGGAGATCTTGGAATTACCGATCGTCCGTGCAATCGCTATGCGTCCCTCGATGGACAAACGGACCGGTTCGCCGTAAGCCTTCGACACCGCCATCGATTCACGCATCAGTACGCGAATCGTATCCAGCAATCCCCCGTCCTGATTGATCTCGTTCATGCGGGAGAGCGTCAATGCGGCAAGCGGGTTATACGAGAGGTTCCCAATCAACTTCATCCAGATTTCATTGCGAATAGTGGGCGTCAGTTTTGGCTCCAGGCGGCCTTTCGAGAGCGCAGCACCGATGACTTCGAGACGGGGCGTCATTCGCCCATCCAACTCGCCCAGAATAAACAGGCGGCTACTCGTGTGTTGCACGATGCCGGGTGCGATGACTTCGCCCGCGCCGTGAATGACGCAGCCGATGATGTGTTTGGCATCCAGCGCACGTGCCATGCCGCCATCGGGGTCGAGGCAATCGACCCGTTGACCTTCTCGCGCACCGCCGATTCGCGAAAAGTACCACCACGGCAAGCCGTTGATGGCGGGGATGACGGCGGTCTGATCGCCGACAATCGGCGCGATGCGGGGAAGCATGTCGCCGATCGCATACGCCTTCAGCGTAATGAAGATGACGTCCTGCGGGCTTAATTGCCGCGGGTCATCGACCACTCGAAGACGGTAGTTTCGCTCCGGCTGACCAAGCCAACGAACGGTCAGTCCGTCGGCTTGTAGCGCGGCAAGATGCCCCCCACGGGCAACCAGCGACACGTCTTCGCCCGCGTCGGCAAGACAGCCGGCCAGCAGTCCACCAATAGCGCCCGCGCCGACGATCGCAATCTTCATTCAAAGACAGCCAATCGCCGTTTCGTCGAAATGAATGCGCCGCCGCACGCGACGCCCTGGCTAATGGGACAGTTGCGGACGGGCGGCGCGAATGCGCGCTTTTTCTTCAGTCCAAGCCGACAACTCGGCATGCGCGGTACGGCGCTTTTCTTCCGCATACGAGGGAGCAGCGACTTCGCAGGTCAATTCGAGTCGCACGCCGTTCGGATCGAAAAAATAAATTGAGTGGACGAAATGATGATTGATTGCGCCCAGCACATCGATGCCGGCTTGTTGCAGCCGCGCCTTGGCGTGACTTAGCTCATCCAAGGATTCGACCCGAAACGCAATGTGCGTGACCCATTTCGGCGTATTAGGCGAGGGCACCGCTGCCTGATCGTCACCCAGGTCAAAGAACGCGATGCAAGAGCCATCCTGAAACGCAAAGAACAAGTGGACATAGGGATGATTTTCACCGGTACTCGGGACGCTATCGGCTTTGATGACATGCACGAGCGGCAAGCCGAGGATGTCCTCATAGAAATGGCGCGTTTCCTCGGCATCACGACAACGATAAGCAGTGTGGTGAAGTCCGTGAACAGGCACGGGAGCACCTTTTAGAATCGGATTTGCACTCATCAGAATGCCTCCTCGCAGATAAGCGGATGATGGAAAGGCCTAGCGTACCCGACATTGAGGCCGGTCGCCGGATGTCCGGTGCGGCCGATAAGTCTCCCCACAGGGACGAGCGGCGTGCGCCCGGGCCTTTCGCCCGGTGGACCGTATCTTGTTGTACCGTCGGCATTCTGACAAAGTTTCCGCAGACTGATTGACCTGTTCGCCCATTTACTCGGGGGGCAGTCTAGAATTTACGCCAGCCCAGATGTTGCTCCAGCAATTCAACAGAAGGTCCCCTCTTGTCGAGCGCGATCGCCTTACTTCCCGTCACACGCCGCATCGCCATGGTGCTCGGACTAGGTGTGCTATCGGCTGCCATCGTGCTCCATATCCCAGGATTCGCCGCCCTATCCACCGCGCTGGAAGGGCGTGTGCTTCACTGGCAGGGCGGCCATGCAGATTGGGCGGGGATCGTTCTTGTCGATTTGAATATCGAGAAATCCGCGGCGAGTCGTGCGGGTTCAGTACGGGAAACCGCTTCGCTAAGGGCTGAGCTGGCAGCGGTCAATCCGTACCTGAATAATGCCGGTGCACGCGCCACCGTCTACGACGTCGCCTCCTTCGACTCAGACCCCATTGACGAAACGTTTGCCGGATCAATCGAATCGAACGCCGTGTTCCCAGCCATTGGCCTGGCCGTCCATCCAAGTGCAGCCAATCCCGATCGCAGCACATTAAATGCGCTGTCCACCACGGAACCGAAACAAGGCGCCGGCGTCCCGCCGCATCGGGCTTGGGCCGAGATTGCGCTGCCGTCGGCGCGCTTAGTCCGCCATGGAAAGGCCCTCGCGGGTGTCGTCAAT
Organism: Betaproteobacteria bacterium; assembly: GCA_009693235.1. GTDB lineage: Bacteria > Pseudomonadota > Gammaproteobacteria > Burkholderiales > SG8-39 > SHXR01. Next base: position 4,056 of record SHXR01000016.1, read on the forward strand.
GCCGAACCGGATGCCGATGGGGTAACCCGTCGCCTGCCGCTGTTGCACACCGCACATGGCGCGGTGTTGCCGTCCATGCCCCTGGCGGCAGTGATCGCCGGGGATCGCTTGCGACCACACATCAATTTTTCGGGAACGCGCATTGGCATCGGCACGCGCTCCTGGAATGCCAATGAGCACGGCGAGATCGAACCGCGGTTTCCCCGCAACATGGACCGGATTCCCGTCATTGCCTTTGATCGACTCGTCGGGGCTGTCGCCAAGAGCACGGTGGATTCGGCACTTCAGGATGCCATCCGCAATCGCGTCGTATTTATCGGCAATCTGAACCGAGATACATCGATCACGGTGAATACCCCAGCAGGACGGATGCCGACCGTTATGCTGGCCGCCGTTGGGTACACCCAGCTGCTCGGCGCGCACCTCATCCAGCCCGCGAATCTTCTGATCGACGCCGCTCTATTGGTTGTCGTGTTGATTCCTGGCCTCTGGCTACTCACACAAAGGCGTGGCACGGCGCCTCAGGCGATCATCGCCGCCGCAACCGCCACGATCGGACTGGCGATCGGGCTGGGCTTCATCGCATCGGTCGCCGACATACGGCTGAGCTGGACCATGGCGATGGCCGCGGGACCGCTGAGTGCGACGCTGGTCTGGGGCTGCATGTTGTTGGTCGCGGCGACGTCACGACGCAACGAGGATCGCGAGCGGGCGGCAACGGAGGAATCGACCCGTCTGAAAACACAGTTTTTGAATCACTTGACGCATGAATTGCGGACGCCACTCACCGCCATCATGGGCTTCAATAAGATCAACCAATTCACCGACGAACTTGGCAAGGATCAACGGGTCAGCAACAGCGGCATTATCGCCCGCAATTGCGATCATCTTCTCGCGCTGATCAACAACAATCTCGATCTGGCGAAATTGGAAGCCGGACAGCTCGCCATCACGCGGCTTCCCGAAGACCCGGAACCGGTCTTTCGCGATGTCATGGCGACCATGCGCGCAATGGCGGCCGAAAAGAAAATAGAGCTGCGTTACACAAGCAGAACGCCATTGCCGGAAGCGCTTCTGATCGATTCATTTCGCCTCCGCCAGGTGCTTCTCAACCTGCTTGGCAATGCCGTAAAATTCACCTCGCGGGGATCGGTCGAGATTGTGGTGTCATGGCATATCGCGGCGCTGGAAATCGAGGTTCGCGACACTGGCCCTGGTATTCCGCGCGAAGCGCTTGAGCGCATCTGGCAGCCCTTTAAACAAGCGGACCTCACGATTGGGCGGCGTTTCGGTGGCACTGGCCTTGGCCTGGCGATTTCGCGCAAGCTGGTCGAATTGATGAACGGTGAAATCACCGTCGAGTCGCAAGTGGGGCTTGGCGCAACGTTTCGTGTGCGCGTGCCAAGCGAGGCAGCACACCGTCCGGCGTCACCGGAAACGACGGCACCGGTGGTCCCCGCGCGCGCCCGTCTCTTTGGCCGCGTGCTCCTTGCCGATGACAACGAAGATTTGCGCGATCTCGTCATCCATCTCCTGCGCAATCTTGGGCTTGAGGTGCATGCCGTTGAGAACGGCCTCTTGGCGGTTGAAAACGCTGTCGGCAACCAATTTGACGTGGTCCTGATGGACATGGAAATGCCGGTTATGAATGGCTATGAAGCCGTGCATGTGCTGCGCGCGCGCGGCTATACCGGAACGATCCTTGGTCTCACCGCACATCAAGAGGGCATCGAAGTGGCCCGCGCCATTTTGGCCGGGTGCGACGCAGTGCTCACCAAACCGGTATCGCTGGACAGTTTGAACCAAGCCATTACACCGGTGCTCGAGCGCCAAATCGCGGTTCGTGTGGGGGCACGGCGCACGCCGGTCGCGCAGCGGCATTAGCGCCTTCCTTGATCAACTCATGGACGAGCCCATCACGGTATGAATTGCGCGCCGCCAACCTCATCTTCAGCAATGAATGAAGCGGTCAAAATGCGCTGATTGCTTGCCCTTCGCTTGCCTTTATGACGCAATAGCGGACACTCGCAGGCATGACGATCACCATGCTCCCAATTCGCATCGACCGTGAGCTTGCCACGCTCGTACCGCGTTTTCTCGACAACTGTCGACGCGACGCGGGCGTGCTTGAAAAGGCATGTGCGCAATTTGACCTCGACACCATTCGCAAGATTGGCCACAGTCTCAAAGGTGTCGGAGGCGGGTACGGCTTCGCCGAGATCACAAGCATAGGGGCAACCATAGAGGCAGCGGCCAAAGCCGGCGACACCGAGGCAGCGCTCACCGTAGTCATCGCATTCAAGGCCTTCCTGAAGGCCGTCCAAGTGGAGTACGTATGAGAGTCGCTATTCTCGAAGACGATCCAGCACAGATCGATCTCGTTACCCTCTGGCTTAACAATTCGGGCTTCAACTGCCATGTCTTTACCTATGGCAAGGAGTTCACGCGGGCACTGACGCGCGAAAGCTTCGATATCTTTCTGCTCGATTGGGAGTTGCCCGATATCACAGGCGCCGATGTCCTTCAATGGATCAGACAAAACGTGCGGGACGCGACACCGGTGATCTTCACGACCGCGCGCGACCGTGAGGAAGACATCGCGGCCATGCTCAAAGCCGGTGCCGACGACTACATCGTCAAGCCGCTGCGCAAAATGGAACTGCTCGCGCGGATTCACGCCGTCATGCGTCGCAGCCGCAATGAGAAACCCGCGGACGATGTGTTTGAGATCGGCGAGTTCCGCGTCAATGTCGAATCCCGCACGGTTCATCGGCACGGCCAACAGGTCGAGCTGACCCAGAAAGGCTTTGACTTGGCAGTGTTCCTGTTCCGCAACCTGAGCCGCCTGCTGTCCCGCGGTCATATCCTTGAGAACGTATGGGGTCGCAGCTCGAATCTCAATACGCGGACGGTCGACACGCATGTCAGCCGCCTGCGCTCGAAGCTTGGCTTGGTCCCGGAACATGGTTGGCGTCTGGTTGCGATCTACCAACACGGTTATCGGTTGGAGCAGATCCACAAAGACGAGCAGAACGACTCGGTCAATACTGGCATCCCAACGCCGGCGACGACCACCTGATTGGGATCATCGATCAAACAACGGCGACCATAGGTCGCCGTTGTTTATTGTGCGGAACACCGCTTCAATAGTTCGATGAAATTCGAATGGACACGGCTCGCTCGGCCGGTGCAAGCGCATCGTGGTTCGGATCAGCTCGATGCAGAGCGGAAAGCGCGAGCATGCTGGTCTTGCCGATCGAGCGTGAATAGCTGAGTTCGGTCAATCGTTCACGGCCCGCAGGGTTGAGGGAAATCGCTCGCGCCGTTCGCGTCAACTGCCCCGACGCGTCAATATCAGTCGGTAAATCGAAGGTCATCACACCGGACATCGCGCACAATGGCTGGGTGAACGTCATGGCGATGCGATCCGTTCGGTGTGCGAGGTTAGCGCGTGACAAGCTCACCGCATAAGCGCTTACCCGGGTCGTCGACACCTTGGTGATCAAGCTGTCGCCGGTATTCTCGAAACTAGGTGTCGTGGCAAGCGCATACTGCCCGGCAAATGTCCAGTCGGGAGCGAAATCATAGCGTGCGAAGAGCGTCGCGCCAGTCGTTGCCGGCGTGGCGCTAATGCGATACGCGTCACCACCGGCCGATCTGAAGAACGCAGCGGATTCGCGCAGTTGTTGCACCGTTGCGCCGATTGCGCCGCCATCGCCGCTGCGTGCCACCTCGAGCAAGGAGGCATTTTATTTCGGTGATGAGGACGATGCGGGCGCATATTGATTGCGCGCCGTGTCGGCGCCCGCCGATGAGACGAGTCCCATCTTCAACTTGAAGCCGAAAGGCATTGCGTAACTGGCTGCCAGATGACTATGGCCTGGAATTAGCGACAAAATCAGCGCGGCAAGGATTGGCCCGGTCGATCACAACGTGTGCGGCGTGCTCATGCTTTCGCGTTCCGGCGCGTTGACACCAAAATAGGATCCGGCCATGCCGACGAATCCGCCTGCCACCTCAAACCGCGTACCGACTCCCTGGATGATCGACAGTCCGGATAGCGCAGTCTGCACTTGGGCGCGCGATTCATAGTCGTACATCTGTCCGGGAGCACGGCGTGCCGTATTGATGCCGACTACCAGCCGCCCGCCGGTTGGCGTATTGATGCTGGAATAGCCAACGATCCGATCGTCGGCACCGAACAGCTGCTCCGCCGTCATACACTGCGGACCGACAATGCCAGCGCCCAAATCATAGCGGTACGCGCGTCCGTAGCTATCGAACGCAATGGATTTCAACTCGCCCCTTACCGCCGCGGCTCGCACACCGGCACCGGCCACCATACCTGGCGAGAACGAGGCCGTGTTGATCGGGACGCTGCCACCCGATGCAAGGCTCAATGTTGCCGTACCAATCGGGAGGAGCGCGCGTTCGAGATTCAAGAGGCCCCAGCCGAATACCTCGTCGACGCCGGGCGCCCCGAGATCCGTTGCCGAGACAAATAGGATGCCCGCGATGCGCTCAGCGGAAAGATAAGGCCAGTGCGCGAGAATCGATGCGGCGGCGCCGGCGACCAGCGGTGCGGCGGCCGATGTCCCGCTCATATACACCATACCGGTATTGCTGAAGGCCGATGCGCCCGGCACGGCGATACCTGGGGCCACCATAAACCAATTCTTGGTATCGCCTGCCCGATTTGAAAAGCCGGCTATCGCATTGTTTGCGCCGACCGCGCCAACCGCGATGATGCGGCCCCAGCCCACTCATCCTTGGCGAATCGCGCCGGCCATTCGGGATTAGCAAGGGCGCTGTTTCCAGCGGCGACGACCACGAGTTGACCGGCGCCGACCGACTCCATCAAAGCGGCCTGGGCGATGGGTCCAGGCGCCGAGAGCGACATGTTGACGATCGGGGCTCGTCCAACTGAATAGCGGAGTCCGTCGGCAAGATTCTGTTGGGACGCGGTCGGCCCATTGAAAACACGAATGGACAACACGCGCGCACCAAGCTCGTCGCCAGCCCCGCCGGACTGCGACAACACCATTGACGCCACCGCCGTCCCATGTCCCATGTCCCATGGTATCGACAATGTTGCTCGTGAATCCGAATACCTCGATAGCGCCAGGGGGCCATGCGGCCCGCGAACATAACGTGTTGGATGTTGGCGCCAGTATCGATCAGTGCAACGGTGGGACCGAGCGCGGCAGCAATTCGGAAGTCGTTGACAAAACGCGGCACCACGCGGTCCGCCGCGGGGAATGCGCGAAGACCAATGTCGGAAACGAGCGCCGTTGACAGCGGTGCATCGAACGCCAAACCCTGCGCATGAACGCCACCGGCAAAACAGCCGGCAATCGCAAGAACCAGAGCGGTCCGATGCATGATTTCTCCTGCCGCCGCCGACAGTGAGAATCAGGTTGATCATCAGTACGATGAAATACAGCTATCGCTTCGTCGCAATGTTTTTTGCGCACGACCTGACGCGGGCGGCGAGGACTCCTTCGTTCAACGGCAGTCTTGCGCTGACCCGTTACCGGTGATCGGACCAATGCGTGCGGAAGTAGGACCACGCTGGCGAGAGACGAGTGACCGAACCGCGCGATCGTGTCCTGGATAGCGGAGAGTGCGACCCGACATCATGGTTAGGTCGGCAAGGGTCGGGTACTGCAGCGGACTGGAGCGCGTGCTTCGGTCGCCATCGATACAAACAGAAACATCCGAGCGCCTGCCGGTAAAACTCGCCTTACATCCACCGCTCAGAATGGTTCTCACTACGTTGCAATGCGGCTCACAAAGCCGCACCACCCGGAGCGCAAAATGAACAAGATCCTTGCCGCAGTAATCCTGACCGGAATGATCGCCGCCGTTCCCGCTAGTGCTCATGCGCACGACCGTCGCAGCGATTCGCATCATCAGATTGATGACGACTCACGGTACTACGACGCGCGTCACCATCGCGATCACCGGCACCGTCAGTATCGTGTGTACGACGCCCCGGTCGTGTACTACCCTGCCCCGCGGGTCGCCCAAATCTACGTGCCCGCGCTTCCACTGCCCCCACTTCCCCTCCCGCATGTGAACATCATGTGGCGCATCGGCCACTAGGCGAAGAGGGAGTACGCCTAGGCAAACGCTGATTAAGCGACCGCGCGCAATCAGCGCGTTACGCGGCAAAGTGGAGGGGATGGGGCCCGTTCATCCCCGCCCAACCCCCTCGTTCAGCAAATTCCTAGCGCATCTGCGCACCGGCCACGACGGTGGCCACCGCACCAGTGAGCTTCTTGACGTACGGAATGTGCAGGAACTCGTTGGGGCCGTGCGCGTTGGACTGCGGCCCAAGAACGCCGGTGATCAAGAATTGTGCAGCGGGAAATTTTTCGCCGAGCATATTCATGAAGGGGATGGTTCCCCCTTCGCCAGTGTAGGCAGCGGATTTGCCGAAATGCGCTAACGAGGCGTCTTGCAGCAACCGCTTCAACCAAGGCGCGGTCGGCGGCGCATTCCAACCGGTCGCTCCGCCATCGGTCGTGAAGGACACGTTGGCGCTGTAGGGTGGACTCGTCTCCAACGCCCGCTTCATCGCCTGCGCTCCCCGTTCGGCATCAACGGTGGGCGGCAGGCGCATGCTCAGCTTCAAGATGGTTTTCGGTCGCAAGACATTGCCCGCAGAATCCAGACTGGGCAGTCCGGCACCACCGGTTACCGACAATGCCGGACGCCAAGTCTTCGCGAGAATTCCTTCAATCGGGTCGGTGGTCGTTGGCATCGCATGCGTATGAGCGCCCTCTCCATGCGAACAACCGATCCAGGGAAATTCCTGCCAGATGGCATCACCGATAATTGCTCCGGCCAGCGTAGCCTCTTCCTCCCGATCGGCCGGGATATCGGCATGCAGCTCGGGCAACAGGACGCGGCCGGAGTCAGGATCGTCGATGCGATTGAGCAGTTGGCGCGCAATGCGAAACGATGAGGGCACCAGACCGCTCGCTCGACCGGAATGCACGCCCTCTTTGAGCACCTCGACCGTGAGGACACCACCGATCAGACCTCTTAATGACGTGGTCACCCACAGCTGCTCATAATTGCCGCAGCCCGAATCGAGTCCGATCACCAGACGGACATCGCCCAAGCGGGGCGCGAGCAGATCGAGATACGCGGGGAGGTCCGGGCTGCCGCTCTCCTCGCAGGTCTCGATGAGCCCGACGCAACGCGATCGCGGTATGCCTTGCGCATCGAGCGCCTGGATGACCGAGAGCGAGGCATAGACCGCATAACCATCATCGGCGGCACCGCGCCCATAGAGCTTCCCGTTTTCGACGACTGGTTTCCATGGACCGAGATCCTCGCGCCAACCAACCATCTCCGGCTGCTTATCGAGATGCCCATAGAACAAAATGGTCCGCTCGTTGCCGGCCGTATTGGTGGCCGGGATATCAAAAAACAGGCATGGCGTCTTGCCGGGCAAGGTCACGATCTCTAGCGTCATCCCGCGGATCGGCTGCGCGCGCGACCAACGTTCCGCGGCCTTGATCACGTCGGCCAGATACCCGTTCGCGGCCCAATTGGGATCAAACGCGGGCGATTTGGCCGGGACGCGGACATAGTCGATCAATCGCGGAATGACATCCTCATCGAATTTGCGATCGATGAATGCTTGCAGAGCGGAGGTCGACATGGTTTGAACCAGGCAATGGTTGCGACCGGCAAGTCTACCGCCCGTTCGCCACGACGCGGCTATCATCGTGTCTGGTTGGCTTTGAGGTTTGCAAAGATGCTCTTGATTGCACGCACGGTACTCGCCGCAATGATCCTTGCCGGGGCATTCACTGCCTTCGCGCAATCGAATTACCCGAACAAGCCGATCACTTGGATCGTGCCCTATCCGGCCGGCGGCAATGCGGATTTGCGTACGCGGGAAATCGCACGGCTGCTCGCGCCCATGCTTGGCCAACCGATCATCGCGGAGAACCGGTCCGGGGCGGGTGGCAATATCGGTACCGCGATCATTGCCAAAGCAAAACCCGACGGTTACACCATCGGCGTCGGCAATTTCGCGCCGCTCGCGGTCAATCAAACGATGATGAAGAGCATCCCGTTCGACCCGCTCGGGGATTTTTCGGCGATCATTCTTATCGAACGCGGGCCGTTGGTGCTGATGGTCAACAACGCGTCGCCAATTCAGTCTCTCGCCGATCTTATCGCCACCGCAAAAGCAAAGCCCGGCAAGCTCACCTTCGCCTCAGGCGGACTTGGCGGATCGCATCATCTGTCGGCCGAGCTATTGAAAGCGACCGCAAAAATCGATCTGGTGCATATTCCTTACAAGGGGGGGGCGCCCGCCGCGACCGATCTTCTCGCCGGTCATGTCGACATGATGTTCGAGCAGATGTATGCGGCGATGCCGAACATCAAAGCCGGCAAGACCCGCGCCCTTGGCATCACCAGCAAGAAGCGTTTGCCCTTCGCGCCTGACATTCCCACCATGGAAGAAGCAGGACTCCCAGGATTCGAAGTGCTGAATTGGCAGGGGGTCATCGCACCAAGAGGAACGTCGCCCGAGATCATTCAGAAACTCAATGCCGATCTCAACAAGATCCTCGCCACCGATGAGATGCGCGATCGCGTCACGTCCCAGGGAAACGAGATTGCCGGGGGCACGCCCCAGCAGTTCGACGCCTTCATTCGCGCCGAAAATGCCAAATGGGGCAAACTGGTACGCGAAGCCAAAATCACTGCTGACTAATCTTTCGACCAACCGACCATAGAAAGTTGCCATGCGCACCTACATCAAGAAAGCCGAACCCGCAGCGCCGCAGGACAAGACCAAACTCGAAGAGACCGTGCGCAAGATGCTGGCTGATATCGCACAAAATCGGGATGAGGCGATCCGCCGCTATGCCAAGCAGTTCGACAAATGGGACAACCCGGAGTTTCGCGTGTCCCAAGATCAGATTCGCAAGGCCGAGCGCGAGTTACCCGGGACCTTCAAGGATGATTTCAAGTACGCCCTGAAGCAGGTCACGACCTTCGCCAAGAAACAACTCGAGACGCTGCAAAATTTCGAAACCGAGATTGAACCTGGCATCGTGCTCGGGCAAAAAATGATCCCGATTTCGCGCGTCGGCTGCTACGTTCCGGGTGGCAAGTTCCCGCTGGTCGCCTCGGCCATCATGAGCGTCGGCACTGCCAAGGCGTCTGGCGTCGACCATATTACTGCGTGCGCACCACCGCGTGATGCGTCGGGGATGTACAACTACACGCTCTATGCGCTCGCCACCGCCGGCGCCGACGAGATCTACAACCTGGGCGGTGCCCAGGCGATGGCCGCGATGGTGCATGGTTGCGTCGGCATGAAAGCAGTCGATCTGATCACCGGCGCCGGAAACCCGTTCGTTGCCGAGGCCAAACGGCAACTGTTTGGACAGGTCGGTATCGATTTGCTCGCCGGCCCCACCGAGATCCTGATCGTTGCCGATGACAGCGCGGACGCCTCGCTGGTTGCCACCGATCTGCTCGGTCAGGCCGAGCATGGCCCGGACAGCCCGGCATGGCTGGTCACGACCTCCAGAACGTTAGGCGAAGCGGTCGCCAAAGAAGTGGAACGCCAGCTCGAAACGCTGCCAACCAAACATACCGCCGGCCCTGCGTGGCGTGATCGTGGTGAAATCGTCGTCGTCGATTCCGATGCTGAAGCGGTCGCAGCTTGCGATGAATACGCGCCCGAGCACCTGGAAGTGATGACCGCGCACAACGACTACTACCTGCGCACGCTCCGCAACTATGGCAGCCTGTTCGTCGGCGAAGAAAGCACCGTTGCCTATGGCGACAAGGGCATCGGCACCAACCATACGCTGCCCACCGCCAAAGCGGCGCGGTACACGGGTGGCCTCTGGGTCGGCAAATTCATCAAGACCGTGACCTACCAGCACTTGACCAAGGAAGCGAGCCGCAAGATCGCGCCGATCATGAGTCGCATCTGTGTTGCCGAAGGCATGTTGGCCCATGGCATCACCGCCGATGTGCGCGAAAAGCGCTACAGCAAGAAGTAGCCGGCTGATGCCCAGACAGCGAACGCAGAACTGGATCGTCCAGAAGCCCTTAGCGCGGTCCAAACGCGGCGTGGTGGCCTCCCAGCACCGCGCCGCCGCCGAGGTTGGTGCAAACATCCTCGCGGCGGGCGGCAATGCAGTCGATGCGGCCGTTGCGACCGGATTCGCGCTCGGGTCGATCGAACCGTGGAATAGCGGACTGGGCGGGATTGGCTACATGCTGGTCTACCTCGCACGGGAACAGCGCGTCGAGGTGGTCGATTTCGGGCCGATTTCGCCCCGGTCGCTTGACGTGCGGGACTACCCCCTCACCGGCGGATTCACCACCGATCTGTTCACCTGGCCTACGGTGTTGGAAGATCGCAATGTGCACGGACCGCAGTCGATTGCCCTGCCGGGTGTGGTGGACGGGCTGGGACTTGCCCTTGAGCGTTTTGGTTCCATGCCCCTCCGAGACGTCTTGGCCCCAGCCATCGCACTCGCCGACCAAGGCATGCGGATCGACTGGTTCCTCACCTTGAAAGTTGCGACGATGGCGGCCGACCTTGCCCGCTATCCGTCGACCCGTGACATCTGGCTGCCAAACAAATTGCCACCCGTGTCAGCCAACGCATCGACGCATCACAAACTGAGCGGACTTGCCGTGACATTGCGACGTCTTGCAAGTGCCGGCCGACGGGATTTTTATGAAGGCGACATCGCCACCAGCATAGCGAGCGACTTGCGCGTGCTGGGCGGTAATTTGACCCGCGACGATCTCGCGGCGTATCGCGCGCGCATCGTCCCGCCGCTCGCGGCGAACTACCGGGACGCCCGGGTGTTTCTCGCACCGGGACTCACCGGTGGGGCCAGCATGGCCGAAACCCTTGGTGAACTGGCGAACGAGAAGTTTGGCAGCGGCGGACCGGATGCGAATGCGTTTGTCGCCTATGCCAAGGTGCTACGCGGCGCCTATGCCAGACGCTTGGAAAGCATGGGGGAAATCAAGGACGCGCGTGACCCCGGCTGCACCACGCACTTCAATGTGATCGATCACCACGGCAATATGGTCGCGGTCACGCAGACCTTGCTCTCGGTATTTGGCAGCAAGCTGGTCCTGCCATCAACCGGCATTCTCATGAATAACGGCATCATGTGGTTTGATCCGGTGCCCGGCAAACCGAATTCACTCGCCCCAGGCAAGCGGCCGTTGACCAATATGTGCCCGGTCATCGTGCGCCGCGACAACAAGCCTTCGTTCGCCATTGGTGCATCGGGCGGGCGTAAGATTTTTCCGGCGGTGTTACAAATCACCTCGATGCTCATCGACCATGGAATGAGCCTGGAGACTGCCTTCCATCAACCGCGCATCGATGCAAGCGGCGGCGACACGGTGGGCGTCGATCCGCGGCTACCGCAAACAACGATCGATCAACTAAGGACGCATGTTCCGATCGAATTCGCCGAACACACCGTCTATCCGACGAATTTCGCGTGCCCAAGCGCGGTGTTGGATGATCCGCTGACTGGCGAGCGATCCGGCATCGGCGATGTCATGTCGCCTTGGTCTGGCGCAGTGGGCGAGCCAGCACGTCCGGCTGTTACCTAGGGAAACGCCGATTAAGCTATCTCGCGCAATCAGCGTGACCGTATTTTTCAGGGAGTTACGAGAGGGCGAGCCCCTTGTTCAGTGACTACCTAGCCCACGCAGCCGCCCAGCGTCACCTTGACTTCGCGTGTTGCCAAAAAAAATTGGCCATCGGTGGTTCTGATCAGCGCATGCACGTTAGAAGTATTCGCGATCTTCACGCGCATTGAGATAATCGGATCGCTGCCGGGTGGAAAATTGAACTTCGCAGCGAGCGCACTCGGGTTTTTCTCGATGAGAATCGCTACCGACTGCGTATTGGGAATGCGGCTAGTGAATTCGATCGGCACGACCGCCCCGTTTTCAGCGATGTCAGGGGTAATCCCCCACGCCACCTCATTCGTTTTAGCCACCGTCGCGCCATTGAAGGCCTTAACGACATCGTTGACGGTTTTCGCCGCGAACGCCTCCTTGTTCCACCCGCTCTGCGCGGCTGCAGTGCCCGGTGCCGTCAAGCCGGCCGCTGCAAACAGGCTAAGAACAGAGATCGCTCCGGCGGCCTTGAGCGCGGCCCGGCGCCCCACTTCGATTTCGGACATATGCTGAACAACTCCACTCGCTAGATCTTGGCGGGTTGCAGTCTAACGAGGCCACACCGGATCGGTTGCTATGTTTTCTTATTTGCATATTCCCGCGCCGACCATATCGCCGGGTGTGTCGACTGTCTCTCCAACATGGCAAGCGGGGCTTGCGCGTGCATGCCAAGCGCCTCCGCGACGGCGCGATTGGTAAGCTGTCCGGCCATCACGTTGAGACCATTCTGCAAATGCGGATCGCGTCGTAGCGCATCATCGATGCCGTAGTCGGCCAGCGCCATCACGAATGGCAAGGTTGCGTTGTTCAGCGCGAAGGTGGACGTGCGCGGCACCGCACCCGGCATGTTGGCGACGCAGTAGTGAACCACGCCTTCTGTCACATAGATCGGATCAGCATGGGTCGTCGGCCGAGCGGTTTCGACGCAACCGCCTTGATCGATCGCCACATCCACGATCACCGCACCGCGTTGCATGCGAGACACCATCTCGCGTGTCACCAGCCGCGGCGCGGCGGCGCCTGCGACCAGCACCGCACCGATCACGAGATCGGCCGACAAGACATGCTGTTCGGTCGTATCGGCATTGCCGAGTACGGTCGTCACGCGCGCGCCGAAACGATCGTTGAGCCGGCGAAGCACATCGACCGATCGATCGATGACGACGACCTCAGCACCGATGCCCGCTGCGACATAGGCAGCGTTCGCGCCGACCACACCGCCACCCAGAATGACCACCTTGCCGGGTGCGACGCCAGGAACTCCCGGCAACAGCACGCCACGACCGCCCGCCTCGCGTTCGAGCGCCCTCGCCCCAGCCTGAATCGACATGCGACCGGCCACTTCCGACATCGACCGCAAGAGCGGCAAGCCGCCAGCGGCGCCGGTCACGGTTTCGTAGGCGATACAGGTCGCGCCACTATCGAGCACATCTTGTGCTTGCTCTAGATCAGGGGCGAGGTGCAGGTAGGTAAAGAGCGTTTGGCCGGGTCGCAGCCGTTTGCGTTCGACCGCTTGCGGCTCCTTGACCTTGACGATCAACTCCGATTGCAAAAGAGCTCATCCGCGGTATTGGCGATGGTCGCGCCAACCGCTCGATAGGCCACGTCGTCGACGCCGATCCCCTGCCCGGCATTGCTTTCAACGACTACCACATGGCCGCGGCGGGTCAGTTCACGTACCGAGGCCGGCGTGAGTCCCACCCGGTATTCATGGACTTTGATTTCTTTTGGAACGCCGATGCGCATGGCCTGCCCCTCCAATGAACGGTACGGCATGGACCGTACTGACATGGGGGCGCTCACGACAAGGAACAAGTCCCCTGCAAGGGCACCGGATCAGAAATCGTTGCAATCAGGGGCGGGCGCAGACCCCATCCATCGCATTGTTGATTGGAGCATCAACCTATGAAACGTCAACGATCCGCACCCTGACTTTGCGCTCTACCTCCCCGCGGCGCACGGTGAATTCGGCTTCGTTACCGATGCCCGCGCGATCCAGCGCGCTCACAAAAGCGGTCACGTTGCCAACCGGCTGACCGTTGACCGCCACGATGATGTCGCCGACCTCACCGGTGCGCACATCAAAAGGCGTGAGGCCGCCCTTCGCAGCCGGCGAGTTGGGCGCCACGCCCAAAATAACGACGCCCACAATGCCTGCCCGCGCGGTCACGGACTGATCTGCGGCCATGATGCCGATGCCAGGTCGCGGCGCTTTCCCACGCTTGATGAGTTCGGGCACGATCCGATTGACGAGGTCCACCGGAATGGAAAATCCAACGCCCGTGGACGATCCGGATTCCGAAAGAATCGCGGTATTCACACCGATCAGGCGACCCGCCGAATCGAGTAACGGTCCACCTGAATTGCCCGGATTGATGGCTGCATCCGTTTGAATGACGCCGGAAATTTCGCGGATCTCCGAAGTGGGCAAGTGACGATCCAGTGCACTCACGATGCCCGTCGTCAGCGTGCGCGACAGGCCGAAGGGATTGCCGATCGCAAACACCGATTGGCCGATTTTCAATTCGGCGGAATTCCCGATCGTGATCGGTCGTAATTGAGCGGGCAGATCGGTGAGACGCACCACCGCAAGGTCGTATTCAGGCGCCGCACCCACCAGGGTCGCGCGAATCGGGTTGCCGACATCCAACTGCACATTGATCCGATTGGCGCCCTCGATCACATGAAAATTGGTGACGATGTGCCCGGCTCTGTCCCACACGAAGCCGGAACCGGCGCCCTGCGCGACGTTCGCGCCCATCACCCCGCGTCGCTGCAGCGTCTCGGTAAATATATAGGCCACCGATGGCGCCGCATTCTCGAAGAGTTCGATGACGCTTTTTTCCTGATCGGCCAGCATGCCGCGTGGCGTCACGGTGCGTGGCTCCGCGTCAGTCAGCACGAAGCGCGTGTAAAGCTTGTCGACGACCCAATAGGCGCCAAAAATGATCAGAACGATCCAGATGACACGGGATAAACGCATGAGGATACTGCGAAGGCACGGCGCATCGACCGTTCGCATTGCAAAGTGACTGGAGGCGGGATACTGCCTGAATGTAGGTTGCCCTGCACGCCGGTTCAGTCGGCATTCATACCGCGGGCCCCTGCATGTCTGATCGCAGTGCAGTACCCTTGCAGGATTCATCTCCGAGGATCTATGCATGCCAGCGCTTCGCGACGACAACGGAATCCGCTCCGCCCTTGACATTGCACGCATGGTCCGGGACGGTACGGCAACACCAAGCGCCATAACGGCCGAATGCCTGGCACGCATCGACGCAACCCAGGCGACATTGAACGCTTATGTGACGGTCTGTCATGCCGAAGCAATGCGTGATGCCAAGGCACTCAATGCCGCGGCGACATCGCAACCACTATTGGGCGTGCCGGTTTCGGTCAAGGACAACATCGAAACGGTGGGCGTGCGCACGACCTTTGGATCGAAAACGCGGGCCGCCAACATGCCCGCAACGGAAGGCGTCGCGGTCAAACGACTGCGCGCAGCCGGGGCGGTGATGGTCGGCAAGACCACGCTGCCGGAATTTGCCTCGAGCCTATTGGGCGAATCGCCGCTTACCGGCAGCACGCGCAATCCCTGGAATCTTGCGCTGAGCCCAGGCGGCTCCAGTAGCGGGGCCGCAGCGGCCGTTGCTGCAGGCCTCGGACCGATCGCGCTCACCACCGATGCGGGCGCCTCGACCCGCCTGCCCGCTGCGCTTTGCGGCGTGCTCGGTATCAAGCCGTCCATGGGTCTCATCCCTTATGAACTCTTTCCGGATGGATTCGGTAATTTCATCCATATGGGTCTCATGACCCGTACCGTCGGCGATATGGCCGCAGCGCTCGATGTTGTCTCCGGCGCAGACGCCAGTGATCCGCTATCGATCGGCGTTGCACCGACGCGCGCCTTGGCGAAACTGGCCGAGCCGCTCGCCCTTGGGAAAAGTCGGATCGCCTGGCGCCCGTTGCTGGGCAACGCGGCGCTCGACGACGAGGTGCGGGCCTTGTGTGAACGCACGCTCGAAGTCTTTAAAGACCGCGGTGCAACAGTCGACACTGTCATCGAACCCTTTGAGGGCGCCGGACCGACCTGGCGCGTCTTGCAACAGGTCAATTGGGCAGGCCGCTTCGCAGTGCCGGACGAGGCCACAGCGGCAATGATGGATCCCGGATTCGTCGCCGGCATTCGCGCGGGCGCCGCCATCTCCGGAAATGAATTGAATGCGGCCATCTACAAGCGCACGAGTTACTTCAGAATGGTCCAGACATGGTTTCAATCGTTCGATTGGCTGGCCACACCGGTTACGACCGTATCAAGCGTCGCTGCCGACGCCAAAGGCGATGCCCCACTCACCATCAACGGCCAACCGGTCGGGGAATTGCGCGCCGTCCTGGCCCCTTATTTGAACGTGTTCAATCTCACCGGGCACCCGGCCATCAGCGTACCGGCTGGCTTCACCAAGGCAGGTGTGCCGGTTGGCATTCAACTGGTCGGTCGCCTTTACGCCGACACCGACTTACTGCGGATGGCAAAGCTCATCGAAGACATCCAACCGTGGGCGAGTCGGATTCCCGCTGCCGCACCACATTGACTCACCGCCCATCATGTCAAAACTGAAACTCACGCTCGCCGTCTGCGATTACGATCGCACGAAGGCCATCTTCCAGGGCCGCGTGTCGGTCGAAGGGGTGGATCTTATTCCGCTTGCAGTGGGCGCCGAGGAATGCTTCCACCGCGCCTTTAAATACCAGGAGTTCGACATTTGCGAACTGTCGTTGTCGAGTCATTCGGCAACCACCTCGCGCGGTGAAAGCCACTACATCGGCATCCCAGCCTTCGTATCGCGAGTGTTTCGACACAGCGGCATCTATGTGCGCACCGATAGGGGCATCAAAACACCCCAAGATCTACGCGGCAAGATCGTCGGCCTGCCTGAGTACCAGATCACCGCGAACGTCTGGATTCGCGGCACGCTGCAAGACGATTATGGCGTGAAACCCGCAGAAATTCGCTGGCGGCGCGGTGGCATCGAGGAGCCTGGGCGCGGTGAGCGATCACCAATTCAATTGCCGCCCGATGTAGAGTTGCTGCAGATCCCGGACCACCAGACGCTATCTGGCATGCTCGAAACAGGCGAGATCGACGCGATGATCACCGCCCGGGCGCCCTCCTGTTTTGATCGGAAGGTGCCGCATGTCGATCGCCTGTTTCCGAATTTCAAAGCGGTCGAGCAAGAATATTTCCAACGCACCCGCCTCTTTCCGATCATGCACCTCATCGGCATTCGCAAGTCGCTCGTTGAACAGTACCCATGGCTCGCGGTCAACCTCTACAACGTATTTCTCGCCGCCCAAAAGGTGGCGGTCAAGGAGTTGTATGAACTCACGCAGCTCATGATCAATCTGCCCTGGGCGGTCGACCACTATCAGGAAACGGTCCGCGTCATGGGCGAAGACTTCTGGCCCTATGGTTTCCACGAGAATCGGCAGAACCTCGACACGTTTCTTCGGTTCCATCATGAACAGGGGCTGTCCAAACGGCGGGTGGCCGCAGCCGAACTGTTTGCCCCATCGACGTTTGATTTAGCTAAGATCTGATCCTACCGAAGCGCCCCGCAACACCGGAGGTTTGCCATGTTCAGCAACGATACGGTTATTCATCCGCTCGGATCGACATCAAAGGAGCGCGAACCCGCGTCCTACCAATGGCCCGCCGAAGGTCTTGCCGCCATCCCCGATTGGATTTACACCAGCGAATGGATCTACGATCGTGAGATGGCGCGGATCTTCCACGGCAAAACATGGAATTTCGTTGCTTTGGAAGCCGAGGTTCCGCACGCGGGCGATTTCAAACGATCATACGTCGGCCCAACGCCGGTGGTCGTGGTCCGCGACGAAGCGGGCGGCGTGCAGGTGTTCGAGAACCGTTGCGCGCATCGCGGTGTTGAATTCTGCCGGCATGCACGCGGCAACACGACCGAGTTTGTCTGTCCCTACCACCAGTGGACTTACGATCTGCATGGCGACCTGCAAGGCATCCCGTTCAAGCGCGGCATCAAGGGCGAGGCCGATAGCGGCATGCCCGCCGACTTCAACAACAAGCAGCACGGACTTCGCAAGCTGAACGTCGAGTGCCTGCATGGCGTGGTATTCGCCTCCTTCGCCGAGGCTATGGAACCGGTTGCGCAATATCTCGGTGAGGAAGTGCTGAAGGATTTCGCGGTGGTGTTCAAGGATCGCAAGCTGAAGATCCTTGGCTATTACCGAAACGAGCTGCCCGGCAATTGGAAGCTCTATCAGGAAAATTTGAAAGACCCCTATCACGCCACCCTGCTCCACTCTTTCCTAGTGACGTTCGGGCTGATGGTTGCAGGCAGCAAGACATCGATGATCGCCGATCCCACCGGACGGCATGGCACGATGGCTTCACGCCGACCCGACGATGTCTCGAAGGTGGTCGATAGCAACACCGCAAAAGAAATGCGCGCCTACCGTACCGATCTCAAGTTGGCTGATACCCGGTTCCTCGAATTCATTCCCGAGTTCAACTCACCATGGACGGTGACGATGCAGACCATCTGGCCCAATATGATCGTGCAGCGCGAACTCAACACGCTCGGCGTACGGCAGATCGTACCCAACGGCCCCAATAGTCAAATCATGATTTGGACGATGTTCGGCTATGACACCGACACACCGGAAATGACGCGCCATCGCCTACGCCAGGGCAACCTGATGGGCCCCTCCGGATTTCTCGGCTTGGAGGACAATGAAGCCATCAAGTTCCTGCAGGAAGGCGTACGCCGATCACCGAGCGATCGCGGCGTGCTAAAACTTGGCGGTAAGAGCGAAGGAACGGGCGGCATCATTAGCGAATCGGCGATTCGCGCGATGTATCGCAGCTATCGTGAGGTGATGGAACTGTGAAAATCGCCGGTTACGAGCAACAACCCGTCGATGCGCGGCTCGCGCGCGAAGCACGCTGGGACGTCGAAGAGTTTCATGCAGCGTATTGCCAGTTGCTGGACTTGGGCGACATTGAACAATGGGCCGATTTTTTCACCACCGACTGCCTCTACATCATCACCGCCCGCGAGAACGCTGAAGCCGATCTTCCCGTAGGTCTCGTGTATGCAGAAGGTCGCGACATGATTCGCGATCGCGCGTTCGCGGTGCGCCACACGCAGATGTTCGCGCCGCGCTATTTGCAGCACTTTGTGTCCAACGTGTTGATCCTCGCCGTCGCGGGCAACGAGATCCGCGCGCAATCGAACTATCAACTGCTGCAAACGCTCGTGGAAGGCCCGACCACGCTTCTGCAAGCAGGACGCTATTACGACACCTTCTGGCGTGAGAATGGTCGGCTGCTCATCGAGGAGCGCCGCTGCATCTACGATACGACGTTGATTGCCAACGACCTCGTCCTACCGGTATAGTGATTTTTCAACGCACGGTCTTGAAGCGAACCCAATGAGCGAATTGCACGGCAAACCCGGACAAGGTATCGGCGCCCGCGTACCACGCAAGGAAGATGCACGGCATCTGCATGGACGCGGCAATTTCGTCTCCGACCTCATCTTTCCCGGCCAACGTGAAGTGGTCTTTCTACGCAGCCCGATCGCGCATGGCATCCTCCGCGGTATCACCAAACCAGCCGGGTTTGAATCGGTAGTCTATGCACGCGCCGACATCGCGGGCATCCGCAACATTGAAGCACCTTCGACGCTGCCCACCTACAAGCTGTCAACGCAACCACCGCTCGCCCAGGGCAAGGTGCGTTTCGTGGGTGAGCCGGTCGCGATGGTCGTCGCGAAAACCCGGGCGGAAGCGGAGGATATCGCCGAGCAAATCCAACTCGACATCGAAGAGCTGCCGGCGCTGGTCGACGCCCATCGAGCGCGGCTGGACACCGACGTGCGCGTCCATAACGAGTGGAGCGACAACCTGTTTCTCACGCTCGATTTCGACAACAACTTCGAAGCGGAGTCGAAGAAGGCGACGATCGTCGTCACCCGCGAGATCAATCTTGCGCGACAAGCGATGGTGCCGATGGAAGGACGCGCCATCGTCGCGCATTGGGACGATCGGGCCGGCCAATTGATCGTCTACACATCCACCCAAGCGCCGCATGTGATCCGTGTAGGGCTCGCGCAGTTTCTTGGCATCGATGAAGGTATGATCCGCGTGATCTCACCCGATGTCGGCGGCGGCTTCGGTTTAAAGTGTGTGCTGTGGCCGGAAGAACTGTGCGTCGCCTGGCTCGCCCTGACGCAAAAGAAACCATTTCGCTACATCGAAGATCGCCGCGAACATCTCACCGCCGGCGCCAACTGCCGCCAGCATCACTACACAGTCACTGCGTACGCCGATCAACGCGGCCGGCTCCTCGCACTTGATGCGCAAATTACCATCGACGGCGGCGCGTATTCCAATTGGCCATTCACCATCGGTCTTGAGCCGGGACAAGCGACCGGCAACCTTCCCGGCCCGTATGAGTTCAAAGGCTACCGCTGCAAGACCTACTGCGTCGCGACGAATAAACCGGGGTTTCTTCCCTATCGGGGGGTAGCGAGAACCGGCGTGTGTTTTGCGATGGAACTCATCATGGATGCCATCGCGCGTGCGGTCGATCGCGATCCCTATGAAGTGAGATACGAGAATCTCATTCCTCCGCAATTGATGCCCTACAACAATGTGTCGCGCAAGCACTATGACAGCGGCGATTATCCGCGCGCGCTGGCGATGGTCCGGGAAAAGCTCGATTACGACGGCTGGCTGGCGCGTAAAGCGCAGGGTGAACCGGATGGGCGTTTGATCGGCATCGGCTTCGCGAGCTATTGCGAACAATCGGCGCATGGCACAAGCGTCTTCGCCTCATGGGGCCTGCCGCTGATCCCTGGCTACGATCAAGCCACCGTTCGCACCACTCCAGACGGCGGTCTGGAAATCCGGGT
Source organism: Betaproteobacteria bacterium (assembly GCA_009693235.1). Taxonomy (GTDB): domain Bacteria; phylum Pseudomonadota; class Gammaproteobacteria; order Burkholderiales; family SG8-39; genus SHXR01. The sequence goes on from SHXR01000016.1 coordinate 24,719, forward strand.
GGGCGTTCATTCGCACGGTCAGGGGATGGAGACCACTCTTGCACAGGTGGCGCATGAAGTGGTCGGCGTGCCGATCGAACGCATTCGCGTCGTGCATGGCGACACCGGCATAACGCCGTTTTCCACGGGAACCTACGCCTCACGCAGCATCGTCATGGCAGGCGGTGCAGTGGGTCGCGCCTGTCAAACGCTGTTGCCGCGGTACATCCACATTGGTGCGCATCTACTAAAGTGCAAACCCGACGATGCACGCTTCGAGAAAAGCGAAGTGGTCGGTCCAAATGGCCGCGTCTCACTGAAAGAGATTGCGACGGCGTGGTTCCTGCGCCCCGAGCGGCTGCCGGTCGATGTCGATCGCGATGGGCTGGAAGCGACCGTCGGCTACAAGCCCACGGTCGACACCGGCGCCTTTACATACGCCTCACACGGTGCAGTGATCGCGGTCGATCCGGAAGTGGGCGGGATCGAGATCCTTGACTATGTGATCGTCGAGGACTGCGGAACGATGGTCAATCCGATGGTGGTGGAAGGCCAAACCTTGGGCGGTGTCGCGCAAGGGATCGGTACCGCAATGTTTGAAGAGTCGCCCTACGATGCCAATGGCCAGCCGCTTGCATCGACCTTCATGGACTATACGATGCCAGGCGCAACCGAAATCCCCGCGATCCGCATCTATCACACCGAGTCACCCTCGCCTTACACGTTATTCGGCATCAAAGGCATGGGGGAAGGCGGTGCGATCGCTCCTCCTGCGGTCATTTTTAACGGCGTCAATGATGCGCTGAAGGATCTGGGGGTCGAAGTGAATGAAACGCCGCTCACGCCAAAGAAACTGCTGGAAGCGATTGAGCGTGCAAGGCAAGCCCACCCGCAACGCAAAGTCGCATAGCGCCGATGAAATCCGCCAAGTTCGACTACACCCGCCCACATGATGTGCGCGCAGCCATTCACGCGCTGGCTGACGCCCTTGGTGAAGCGAAGTTTCTCGCTGGCGGCCAATCGCTAGGGCCGATGCTCAACTTGCGCCTCACCCGTCCGAAGCTGCTGGTCGATGTGTCCCGGATCGAAGCACTGCGTAGCATCGACGTCGTCAACGGTTCGATCCGGATCGGCGCGGCAGTCACCCATGCTGAAATCGAGGATGCCGGCGCAAGCTTGGCCCGCAATGCAATGCTGCCTGCAGTGGCGCGTGAGATTGCCTATCGCACGATTCGCAATCGCGGCACCATCGGCGGCAGCCTGGCTCATGCCGATCCTGCCGCGGATTGGCCCCTTGCGCTTGCCGCACTGGATGCGGTGATCATCGTGAATGGCCCGGCCGGACAACGCTCGATCCCCTCGGCCCGTTTCATGCTGGCCGCCTTCACCACGCAACTGGCCGATGACGAAATGATCGAAGCGATCATCGTCCCTGAGCTCTCGCCCAGCGCGCGCTGGGGCACCTACAAATTCTGCAAACGCACCGGCGAGTTCCCGGATGCAGCCGCCATGGCGGTGTTCGATCCGGCACGCAGAATCGCCCGCGTCTACGTCGGGGCGTTGAGTGGCGCGCCGGTACCCTTGGATGCCCTGGCAAGGGGCATCGCGCAGCAAGGTGCCGTTGCATTGACGGCAACGGCGGTCGATCGCGCGATCGCCATGGCGGTGCCGGAACTCGATGCGGTCGGTCGAAAAATGCATGCCGCGACCACGATGCGTGCGGTACAACAAGCGCTGGCATCATGAATCAGGTGGTTTTCACGCTCAATGGCGAACGCACCGAAGCGCTGGTGGAACCGCGCCTGCATCTGGCCGACTATCTTCGCGATACGTCGCGCCTTACCGGCACCCACCTTGGCTGCGAGCACGGCGTGTGTGGTGCGTGCACCGTTCTCATCGATGGGCAGCCCGCGCGCTCCTGCATCGCTTTCACCGTCGCCTGCGACGGGCGGGACGTTCGCACTATCGAGGGCTTCGAAGACGATGCGTTGATGAAGGATCTACGCACCGCGTTCACCCGCGACCACGCACTGCAATGCGGCTTCTGCACACCAGGCATGTTGATTGCCGCGCGCGACGTCGTGATGCGTTGCCCAGACGCTGATGACAAGCGCATCAGGAGCGAAATGTCCGGCAATCTATGCCGATGCACCGGCTACTTAGGTATCGCCAACGCCATCAATAGCGTCATCCAAGCAAGACGGGGCGGCGGCGCGACCCCGGCGATCCGCACGGCGATTGCCGCCAACGCACCGGTCGTGCAACCCCTCGCCAAACCATGGCAGGCCTTTACGCCGGCCGATGCAGAAGCCGCCGCACCAAGACCCGCCGTTGCGGCGCCGCTCGATGACGCCGGTCCGCGCGAAGGCTGGCAGCGGATCGAGGAAAGCTTCATTGCCAATCATTCGCCTGGTCGCGTGTGGGAAATCTTTGCCGATACCGCAGGCGTTGCTGCCTGCCTGCCTGGCGCGTCCATCGATGAAGCAACACCGACGAGCGCCAAGGGGCGGATCGATGTTCGGTTCGGGCCGATGAAGGCATCGTTTGCCGGTGCGACCTCCCTCGAACGCAATGAGACCCGCATGGAAGGCCGGATCAGGGGTGGCGGGAGCGATTCGCTGACCGGATCACGCGCCAAAGCGGACATCACTTATCGGCTAGCGAGCGAACACGACCGCACGCGGGTTTCGATCGTCATGGATTACAACCTGCAAGGCCCGCTCGCGCAGTTTTCCAGGTCGGGTATCGTGAAGGCCTTCGCCGGGCGGATGGTCGCGCAGTTCGGTGAAAATTTGAATGCAAAACTGGGCGGTGGGTCCGCGCCTATTCCACTTGCCGCAGGCCGGACCGCAGAATTGAACGCCGGCAATGTGCTTTGGCAGTGGCTGTGGAGCACGATCAAGAAGCTTTTGGGTCTAACGCGATAGGAGACGGACGATGGCACTCATTCCATTGGCAACACAGGGCAACTTCTTCCACATCTACGATTTTCGGGTGAAAGAAGGCATGATCGATGAGTTCGTGCGGCTCTTCAACGAATTCGACTACTCCGATCACAATCCGATGCACAAGTCGGCCGCGCAGGTGAAAGACGGCGTGCTGGTCCAAGACACCAAGGACCCGCAGCGTTTTTGGCTGATCGCGGAATGGTCGGACATCGAAGAGCATGCGCGGATTCGCAAGGTGCTCGTCGAGATGAAACCTGCATTCGTGAAGTGCATCGAAGGCGGCAAGTTCATTCCCGATTACGGCAAGATCGTGTCCAGCACGCCGGAACACATTCTGAACAAAGCCGCGTAATTCAACTTCGAATCGATCCCATGCAGCTCTACACCTTCTTTCGTTCTTCCACTTCCTTTCGCCTGCGAATTGCGCTCGCCTATAAGGGTATGTCGTATGAGGCGCGCTACACCAGCTTGCCGAAAATGGAACATGCCAAACCGGACTACTTGTCGGTGAATCCGCAAGGGCTGGTACCGGCGTTGATCGATGATTCCGGCAAAGTGTTCACGCAATCGATGGCGATGATCGAGTATCTGGATGATTTGAAGCCGGCGCCCGCGCTCATGCCGAAGCATCCCGAAGAGAAGTGGTATGTGCGCGCGGTCGCGCAGATCATCGGCTGTGAAATGCATCCGCTCAACAACGTCCGGGTGCTTAAATACCTGAAAACCGCCTATGCCTTGGATGACAACAAGATCAACAAGGAGTGGTATCCGCACTGGATTCATGAAGGCATGCGCGGGCTGGAGTCCCTCATCGCCTCGCAAGGGCGCGCCGGCACGTACTGCCTCGGCAACCAGTTCACGATGGCCGATGTGTGTCTCGTCCCGCAGATCTACAACGCCAAGCGATTCAATTGCGATATGACCCCCTATCCGGCCGCGATGAAGATCTTCGAGGCATGCGCCCAACTGGATTGCGTCAAAACCACTGAACCTGCGACGCAAAGCGACGCCATCTGAGTGAGTGCCGCATCACGAGCAGATAGCAATTCCTACGCGGTCACACGGCTTGTCGCATCGCTCGTCCTGATGACGATCGGCAACGGCGGCATGTACGCCGCGACCGTCGCCTTGCCGTTGGTACAAGCAGATTTCGGCATCGGACGCTCCGATGCGTCACTCCCCTACACGCTCACCATGATCGGCTTTGGACTGGGCGGCATCATGATGGGCCGTCTCGCCGATCGATTCGGTGTGATGATGCCGGTGATCGGTGGCGCGATTTTTATTTGCGGCGGTTTTGTCGCTGCCTCGTTCGCGCCGAACATTTGGACTTTCGCGCTCCTACACGGCGTTCTGATCGGCTTTTTCGGCTGCGCCGCCACATTCGCACCGCTTATCGCGGACGTATCGCAGTGGTTCACCAAGCGCCGCGGCATCGCGGTAGCCATCGTCATCAGCGGCAACTATGTCGCCGGGGCCATCTGGCCGCTCGTACTGGAAAACACATTCTCGTCGGTCGGCTGGCGCGCAACGTACATCGGCGTGGGCATCTTTAGCCTCGCCACGATGATTCCGCTCGCCCTGTTGCTGGGGCGCCCACCGCCCTCCCACGAGAATGGCGACAGCGCCCCACATGTCCGTTTTGTCGCGGACCGCCCACTCGGTTTTTCCCCAGCCGTATTGCAAGCGATTCTGGTGCTGGCAAGCATCGCCTGCTGTGTCGCGATGTCGATGCCGATCGTGCATATCGTCGCGTACTGTGGTGATCTGGGGATCGCGGCGGCGCGCGGCGCTGAAATGCTCTCCTTGATGCTCGCCTCGGGGATCGTGAGCCGGCTTGCGTCCGGATGGATCTCCGATCAGATCGGTGCGTTACGCACCCTCCTCCTCGGTTCGACCTTGCAGGGCGCCGCGTTGCTGCTCTTTCTCCCGTTCGATGGACTCGCATCGCTCTACGTCGTGTCGGCCATGTTCGGCTTATTTCAAGGCGGCATCGTACCGATGTACGCGATCATCGTGCGCGATTATTTCCCCCCAAGTGAAGCCGGCACGCGCGTAGGCGTAGTGATGATGGCAACCATGCTTGGTATGGCGCTTGGCGGCTGGATGTCGGGTGCCGTGTTTGATCTCACCGGTTCCTACCGGGCGGCGTTTCTCAATGGCTCGGCATGGAACCTGTTTAATGTTGCGATTGCCGCTTGGTTGCTCTATCGTCATACTCGGCTTTACCCCACCGCAGATCGGAGTCGCCAATGAAACTCAAACTCTACTATGCCCCATCGCCCGTTCACTCGTCCCATTGATTGCATTGCATGAAGCGGACGCCGAGTTCGAGCTCCGCCCGGTGTCGCTGAAAAGCGGCGAACAGAAAACGCCCGAGTACCTCAAGGTCAACCGAAAGGGAAGGTCCCAGCGCTTGATGTCGACGGCGAGATCCTGACTGAAAACGTCGCCATCCTCAGCTTTCTTGCGCGGACGTTTCCCAATGCCAATTTGCTACCGACTGACCCAAAGAATTCCATCAAGGCGCTCATCCTGATGGGATTCTGCGGCGCCGGCATGCATCCACCGCTCACCCGCATCAACGGGCCGGTACGATTTTGCGATGTGCCCGGCACCGAAGAGAGTGTGCGCAAGCTCGCGGTCGAGGAGGTCATCAAAAATTTCACGGTCGCCGACGAACTTCTCGCCGGACGCGAATGGCTCTTCGATCACTGGACCGCGGTGGACGCCTACTTCTTTTGGGTGTGGCGCCGGTTTGGTCTGTTCGACATCAAGATCCCAGCGTTCTCGAACTATGCCGCGCATGGTGAGCGCATGATGAAACGTGCCAGCGTGCAAAAGGCTTTCGCGTACGAAAAGGAAGTGCAGGCAAAGGGTATCTAAGGAAAGGCGCGGCCGTGACAAGAACGGTGATCATCGTCACGGCGCTGCGCAAGCCGTAGACGGATCAAGCCAATGGCCAACGCTCTCTCGGTCGGGGGGGCGAACATTCGCGTCGAGTAGCTTCGCTGGATGAAGCGTCGCAATGCGAATGACGCGATCGAGCAGGCATGTCTTGTCGAGCCGTCGCCTAGTAATCGCATATGTGCTTTTGCGGGATGTCGCGCTACACGCGGTCTGGCGCAGTAGGGATTTGCCTACACGACCATTAGTCAGATAGCCGCCCGTCACGGCGCATGAACATGGTCCAATTCAGCATGGTGAATCATCGCAGTGCGACGTGGGCTTGGCCGTAGCGCATCCCGCCGACGCTGTCGTTGAGCGGCGCAATGGCGCCCTCCCCGCGGCGCCCGACGGGAGCATGCTGCCTGCTAGGGATGATCGAACGTCGGCCCGCGTCGCGATGCAGGCAACGGGTGGCACCCGCAAGTTCGGCATGCAACTTCCGTGCACCAAGTCGCTCGATCCATTTTGGAATAACGCGCCCGCCCGGCACTGGCTGCCGACGTCGTCGCCCGGGTGCGCATCGATGCATGCGCCATGACATCCCCCCCGCCCCGAGCCGCTTATGCAGGCGTCACGATGGATCTACGCGACGCTGGGCATCGCATTGACCGGCGCAGTCCTGCACCTTTCGGGACTCGCAGCGTGCCTGGAATATCTTCTATCAGATGTCTTCCTCGCTACGGCGGAGCGCGCACCCGATCCATCGATCGTTATCGTCGAGATTGACAACGCAAGCTTGGAGAGAATCGGGCGTTGGCCCTGGTCACGCGCCATCCATGCCGAATTCGTCGACCTGGCACAGCGGGCGGGCGCCAAATCGGTCGGCTTCGACATTGCCTTTGCCGAGCCGGACGCGGCCGATCTGAACGGCGATGCAATATTTGCAGCCACGCTCGCCCGCAGCGATCGAGTCGTGTTACCGGTCTTCGTCAAGCGCGATGAGACCGGCATTCCATGGGAATCGCGTCCCCTCCCGCGCCTAGCCGTCGCAGCCAGACTCGGCCGGGTCGATGTACCGATTGACCGTGATGGCTTGGTACGGCGCACCATTGAGGACCACCGCAACCCCGCTCTCCGCGCAACGACCTTTGCCAATGCAGCGTGGGAAGCGAGCAAGGAGCCCGCTTCGCCTGGCGATCCGGCCCACCCTGCGAAAGAGCGGCCGCACTATGAAGAACGTCTGATCCCGTTCTGCTCATTTAATGGGCGTTTCAGTCGACTATCGTTTGCCGACGTCATAGCCGACCCCGGTCAGGCCGCATTCCTACGCGAGCGCATCGTACTCGTCGGCGTCACGGCGCCCCGCTTGGCTTCCGGACTCCTGGTTCCCGGCAAGGGCAGCCCGCGCATGCTGAGCGGCATTGAAGTGCAAGCGCATGTGCTCAATGCCATCAAACAGGGTTCGCTCGTGCGCGCGGCAGGTTGGGTCCTCGATGCTACTGCCGCAGTGCTCGCGTTGGTGGTGATGGTCGATGTCATGGTGTTTATGCGTGCTCCTCGCTGGGTCAATGCCACTGTCGCCGCGACACTCGTCGTCTGCGGATTGGTGCCGGCGTTGCTGCTGCTTAAAAACATCTGGCTGTCGCCCGCGCTGCCTATCCTCATCCTTACCACCGGATACGCCACCTGGTGGTGGCTCTATCCCCGCACCACGGAGCGTTTGATCCAACCATTCCGATCGCATCCGGATGTGACGAGGCAATCATCCGAGGACGCGTTCGTCATGCACAACGAGGACGGCTTGCACGTTGAGCAAGATGACGGGCATGGCAAAAGCAATCTCGATCTGCAAATGGACCTTGCCCATGCGATCGAGCGGAACGAACTGCTGTTGCACTATCAGCCACAAATTGATGTGACGGGCGGGCGCGTGGTCGGCGTGGAGGCCCTTATCCGATGGCAGCATCCCCGTCTTGGGCTACTTGGCCCCGATCGCATTATCCCGGTCGCGGAAGCTGCCGATCTCATCATCGCCACCGATGATTGGGTAGCCCATACAGCCGCACACCAGCTTGCGGCATGGCGAAAAAGCGATTTTCCGCTATTGACCATGAGTATCAATGTATCGAATCGGCAACTGCTGCGCACCGACCTCGTCACCCTGGCAAAGCACATCATCGATGAGAGCGACACTGGGCGCGGTGAACTGATCTTCGAGGTCACCGAGCGCATGTTGATACATGACCCTGATCAGTGCGCAAAAACGATTGCGGCGATTCGAGGCATCGGCATTGGCGTATCCATCGATGATTTCGGAACCGGATATTCCTCCCTGGCCCATCTTCAGAATCTTACGGTCGACCAGATCAAGATCGACCAGTCGTTCATCCAATTGCTACCGGACGATCACGGCGGTGCCGCCACTGTGCAAGCCGTCCTCAACATGGCCCGCACGCTTGGCATTCCAACCGTCGCGGAAGGCGTCGAAACGAGGGCGCAGCTCGAGTGGCTGCGCGCGCAGCATTGCGAAAAAGTGCAGGGGTACTTGTATAGTCGGCCGGTCGCCGCCAGCGAGCTTCCCGACCTGATCAATGCGATCCAGAATCGAATGACGCTGGCGCAGGCAATCGCTGAAAAATAAGCCCTTCGCCGGTGGCAAGGAGGACTGTGAGAAGATGGTGGGGAACGCGCGACCATACGCTGCGCATCGATCGGCCCTGGTCTCGCCAGTTGCTGCGGGGTATTTTGCGACCTACCAATGAACTTCCCCCCCCTTACACGGTCGATAGTCTGCTTACCCTCACAACGGAAAATAATCCATGACTTCGCAGGAAACCGAGCTGCTCAACACGTTCCTCGCGCAGCTCACCGAGATACGTGGCATCGCCAAGGACCGGGCGGCAGACGACCTGATCGCCAAAGCCGTCGCCCAGCAACCCGATTCTGCCTATCTTCTGGTGCAACGGTCCCTCCTGCAGGATCAAGCACTCGATGCTGCCAGGCAGCAAATCGCAAAACTGGAAAGCGATCTGCGCGGTGTAGCAGCCCCTGCGGCGGCCCGCTCGGGCGGATTCCTAAGCGGCATGAGCGCCTGGGGACGTAAGCCTACGGCAGCGGTTGCACCAGCCTTCGCGAGCCAGCCAAGCCAAGCCTCCTCACCATATGCGGCCGCGACCCCATCGGCGATGCAGCAAGGCGGTGGCAGCAGTTTTCTAGGGCGTGCCGCAGCCACCGCAGCGGGCGTCGTCGGCGGTGCCTTTCTTTTTCAAGGCATCAGCCAGCTCATGGGCCACCACGGAAACGGCACGCCTGCAAGCGCGCAACAAGGCACGCCGGCCGAATCCGGTCTACTCACCAATAGTTTCGCCAACGACGTAGAACCGAATGTCGCCGGCAACGATGGGATGGAACAGTACGACAGCGCACTGGATGACTCCGCAGGATTCGATGATTCATCATCCGAGGCATAACTGGCGGTGAGCAGTTCCCCTTAAGTGATCACTTAACAAGGGGGCTCGCTCCTTCGTAACTCCCCGAAAAATATGGGCACCCTGATTGCGCGGAATAGCTTAATCAGCGTTTTCTTGATTCATTTCAACGGAAACAAGCTCACTACCCAAAGCCCGTCGACGGTGGATGGCTAGCGCGCGTAGAACCGCTCGATGTTGTCGCAGAAAATATTCTGCCGCGCCTCATCGGTCAGGTCATCGCGTGACATCAATTCATCCACTTCATGCATCGCTCGCTCGACATTCGACTCATGCGGATAGTCCGACGCAAAAATGATGTTCCGCGAGCCAATCCGATCGATGAGCGTGCGCATGGACGGTTCACCGCCCTCGCAGCTGAAGTACAACCGGCCGGACTTGAAGACATCCGACGGGGACGTCTTCATGAACGACGAATACTCGCGCACTTCCTTGCCAGCCCATCCGGAATACGCGCGGTCGAGCCGGTCGATCATATAGGGCACCCATCCGGTGCCGGCCTCGAGGAATCCAACGCGCAAGGTCTTGAAGCGATCGAACACGCCTTCCATGACAAAGCTGGTGAGCTGAATCATTTGCGATATCGGATGTTCGAGCGCTTGCGTCGCCGCGAAGTGGATCATTGAATTGATGCCAAGGTTCATCGATGGTGCGCCATGCGTTGCAATCGGCACATTGAGACGCTCGGCTTCTTCGTAGACCGGCCAGAAATCCGGATGCCCGAGCAATTGCCGGACGCCGACATCGGCACTATTGGCTGGCAGCACCGCACCCACCGCGCCTAGCTCAGTGACCGCGCGGCGCAGTTCCTTCACTGCCTCCGGTACGCTTTGCAGCGGGATCAACGCCATTGCGCGCAGACGCTTCGATTTCCGGTAATACCGGTCATGAAACCAATCGTTGTAGGCTCGCGCCAGTGCAATAGCCCATCGCGTGTCCTGGATGGTTGTAAATGAGAGTCCTGCGGTCGGATAGAGCACCGTCGATTCGATGCCCATTTTATCCAGCGTATCGAGCCAATTTTGCGACGTGATGTTGTAGTCGGCATAAAGACCCATGCGCGCAATGATGGCGCCCCGACTGTAGCCGTCCAGCGTCGGGAAAAAGGGATAACCAAGCAGCGACGTATTCTTTGCGTACGGCGCCTCCAGATATTCAAACAACTCGGCGTCGCGCTCGATGACATGTCCGTCGCCGTCCAGAATTCGCTTTGGTCGCATGTTGCAGTCTCCTGTTTTGTCAACTCATCAGACGGCTAGGTGCGCCGCCGCTTCGCTTTCGCCGCCAAGCATTGCGAAATCTGCATATCGTTCATCGGGTAGCCGAACATTTCATTGCGCATCGCCACGCGCTGCATACTCACCGCCCGCACGCTTTCTTGCATACGAGCGAGATCGGCCGCCCTTTTTATGAGGCCCGCCGCCTCCCGCGCCATCTCGTCGTAATGATCCTTTTCGTCGTCGTAGATGACCTGCATTGCCTTGGCTGTCATCTTATTTAGCCGACTGCCGGTGAGCTTAGCGCCCTCCCGGAAAAGGCGTGCGCCACCACCCTCGGTAAGACCGACGGCGGCGCGATCGAGCGGGGAACCGGATTCAACCAGCCGCCGGCGTAAATCGCCCAACTTTTTCTCTTCCGATAACTGGATCGTGTCGGTTGCCGCGATCTTGCGACCGAGCAAGAACTCCAGGATGTCGGCCAGTACCACATAGTGGTTGAACTCCTGGGTGAGCTGCATCATCAGAAAATGAAAGTGACGCCGGTCGACGCCTTTCTCGACCTGGGGAAACATCTCCACCAGATTGGCAAGCTCGCGATGCAAACCGTTGAAATAGCCATCGACCGGATGAAGCTCCTTCCATAGCTGGGCCCGCAGATAGTGGATATGCCCGGCCTTGGTCGCCGTCGCGTAAAAGCGCCGGGCAATTTCCGCCTCCGCCTCCCAATAAGGGTAGGCCATATCGAGCAAGGTTTTCTTGATGACAGCAGGGCTCATAAGGGCTATCGCGACGATCGGATGACGCGATTACAACATGGTCCCTCTGTCTGCGCAAACCCTTCGAACGACGACCTGAGATAGGAGAGCGGCGGGCGCGGGTTCCCTACCTTGACTTGCCATGATTTCGCCGCAATTGCGCGTCAGTTTGCCATGCGCGCATCCCGGGTACGCCCGAATTGGCCGGTTAAATGGTCTGCACGACAGAAGCACTGAACACTCAACCAACGAGGGGCGCATCGATGCAGACCACACGACATTCCCGTTATGCAGCAATGCTTCTTGCACGGATAGAGAAGGCGTGCGTGCTCGTTTATCTGGCGATCGTCTGGCCGATGCGTTTAGCGCATGCGCAAGAGTACGCGCCAATCCAGCTGCGCGACATCCGATCGGGGACGCTGTTGTTCAAAGTCCAAGCAACCGGGACGACCGTCGAATCACTTCGACAGTCCACCGGTGTGACGATCCGCATCGCCGGGATCGTGGCGCGCGCCACCGTACGACAAACGTTTCGCAACACCACAGATGAATGGATGGAGGGCATCTATGTATTCCCGCTCCCTGAAAATGCCGCGGTCGATCAGCTGAACATTCGCGTTGGCGAGCGCGTCATTCACGGCATCATCAAAGAGAAAAATGCCGCCAAAGCCGCCTACGAGCAGGCGAAAACGGGAGGACTACAAACCGCTTTATTGGAGCAGGAGCGTCCGAATCTGTTCACGTCGAATGTCGCAAACATCGGTCCACGCGATGCCATTACCGTCGAGATCGAATACCAACAAACACTCCGCTATGACAACGAGCAGTTCTCCATCCGCTTTCCGACCGCGATTACGCCCCGCTACATTCCGGGCAACACGCAGGTCGCCCTGCTCACCGGCAACGGTTGGGCCGCCAATACCGATGTCGTCGTGGACGCCGCGCGGATTACGCCTCCTGTGGCGTATCCACGCAATCTCGCCGAGCCTCTTAATTCGATCACGCTCAAAGTGATACTCGATGCAGGCGTTCCGCTTGCCGCGGTGGAAAGCGTCTACCATCCGATCCGCACCACGCCAATCGATGATCGCCGTCGCGAGATCACACTCGACGGTGACGATGCGGCCACCCGCGATTTCGAGCTCACCTGGACGCCGGCCGCCTCGAATACGCCGCGGACCGCGTTCTTTACCGAGAAAAAAGCGGGCAAGACATATTGCCTCCTGATGGTGATGCCGCCTTCCGCAACGCCGTCACGCACGCTGCCGCGCGAAGTGATCTACATCATTGATACATCCGGATCGATGTCTGGGACCTCCATCGCGCAGGCGCGTGAAGCGCTTCGCATGGCCGTCGAACGCCTCGATCCGACGGCGAAATTCAATGTGATCGAGTTCAATTCGTACGCCAAGGCACTCTTTCAAGACGCCCAGCCTGCTACACCGCAAAACCTCCGAACCGCAGTGCGCTGGATCGACCAACTACGCGCCAATGGCGGGACCGAAATGGCGCTCGCATTGAACCTCGCTCTCAATGGTAAAGAAAATACCGATCGCATACGGCAGGTCATTTTTCTCACTGATGGCGCGGTGGGCAATGAAGAGCAACTGTTCAAGCTGATTGCAGACAAGCTCGGCGACTCACGCCTGTTTGCGGTCGGTATCGGTGCCGCACCGAACAGCCACTTCATGACCAAGGCCGCCCAGACCGGACGCGGTACGTTCACCTATATCAGCAAGGTCGAAGAAGTGAAAGAAAAAATGACGGCACTGTTCCAGAAGTTGGAATCGCCGGTGCTGAAAGGCATTCAAGTCGCCTGGCCGGAAGCCAAGGGGCCGGCCGATGCGTGGCCGCGCCGGATCCCCGATCTCCATCTGGGTGAGCCGCTCATCGTGAGCGCTGCCCTCGACGACGCCAAGGGCAGCGTCAAACTCATTGGATTGAATGGTGAATCAATCTGGGACGCCACATTACCGATGGCGCAAGCAACGCCGGGCACCGGAATGGGCGTGTTGTGGGCCCGCGAAAAAATCGGCGCACTGACCGACCAACTGAAGGAAGGGAAAGCCGAGGACGAGGTGCGTTCAGCGGTGGTCCAGGTAGCACTCCAGCATCATCTCGTTTCTCAATATACGAGCCTCGTCGCAATCGACCGAACCCCGGTGCGCCGCTCGGACGATCCCCTCAAGACGGCTGCCCTGCAGGTGAATTTGCCGGACAGTGCCGATTACGAGGCGATCTTCGGCACGCAGCAAGGCGAGTTGCCGCGCGGGGCAACCTCCGCCCAATTGAATTTCGCGTATGGCTTCTTGCTGCTGCTGTTGACGAGCCTGCTGTGCCAGGTCCGTCGCCGACTCGCCAAGTGAGGGAGTGGCCGATGTCCGATCAACCCATACAATCCGATGCACTGGGTGTCGAATCTGCGCTACCAGCCGGGTATCCCGGAGCGCTGGCACCGGTGAGAACGTCGCACCGTCGCGGATCGCGGATGGTCACGGCGCTCTTCATGGCATGTCTGGTCGCCGGCCTCTGGCAATTTGGTGCGGGCCTTTACATCCATGCAAAGGCCCGCTTCGCGCAACTGCTCATCGCCAGCGCATGGACGAAAACACTCGCGGGTCAGCGCGCGGTGAAGCCATGGTCCTGGGCCGACACCTGGCCGGTGGCGCGTATCCATGCACCCGCAACCGGTAGTGAGCTTTATGTGCTGGCCGGATCGGACGGGCGCACCATCGCGTTCGGCCCCGGCCACATGCACGGTACGCCATTGCCGGGCCACCAAGGCAATAGCGTCATCGGTGGCCATCGCGATACGCACTTTGCGTTCTTGCGCGATCTCAAACACGGTGACGCCTTGACCGTGCAACGCGAAGACGGCGAACTGCGCCACTTCCGCGTCAATGATCTGCAAGTCGTGGACAAGTTCGATACCCATGTCGCATCGAATACCGGCCCAACACGCATTACGCTCATCACCTGTTGGCCCTTCAATGCGCTACAACCGGGCGGACGGGAACGCTATGTGGTGAGCGCGGTGGCCACGTCGGCCTCGTACTGAACGTCGCGCCCGATTGCCCTGATCCGCTTACACCCTCAACGCTGGCCAAGTGCATGCGGATCACGCAACGGCGGGACGTCCTTGAAGCGCGGCATGATCTCGCTGGAGAAGAGCCGCATCGATTCCTCAGAGATATAGCGAGTCTTGCTGGCCCATTCGCCTTGAAAGCGCGCGAGCAGATGGTTGATCCCAAGATCGACCAGCTCTTGTACCTTTGCTGCCACCGTGTCGGGGTGTCCGGCGATCGTCGCGTAGGAGTCGCCACCCGCCGCGAACGCAGCAGCAACGGATTCGCCGGGCTTGCGCTTCACCACCGGGCCATCAAGCGATCCGTATTCTGCGATGAAGCGCTGGCGCAGCTTCAATTGTTCCGCCTTCGCCTCTTCCAACCGTGCGACGGCCTCGGCATCCGATTTCGCCACCACGACGCTCAACCAATCGCAGGTGCACCAACGCATACACTCTGCGACCACCTCGGGTGGATGATTCGATTCGGCCAGTGTCCGGCGATAGAGGTGAACCTGATCGATAAGGGGCGATTCGGAACCGAAGGTGCCAAGGAAGGCGGGCCAGCCATTTTTCGCGGCAGTGACCAGCGCATCGTCGCGACTGGCGGTACGAATAATGGTGGGATGGCGCTTCCGGTACGGCGCCGGTACGACTCTTCGCGAAATCTTGCCGCGCTGGGTCGGCATCTCGAACATGTAATCCGGATCGCCGGTTCGAAATTTCCAGAGGTTGTGCACGATCTCAAGCGTGTCGACCGCGGCGCGTCCGGACCCGTGATATTCCGCGTCGACCCCCATGCCGGCCGGCTCCTTGCCGGGAAAGCCACTGCCAAGCCCGTAGAGCGTACGCCCTTTGGTCAATTGATCGAGCAAATTCATGCTCTCCACCAAACGCACCGGATGGTAGTAAGACGTGGAGAGCACACCGAACCCAAGATAGCGATCAGGCGGCAATTGCGGCGCCAGGAACGCGGCAAACTGCATCGGGTTGCTGTGCCATGGGCCGCGAAAATGGTGCTCGGTGAACCAAGGATTGAAACCGAGTTGACCGGCGAGAAGCGACTGCTCAATGGCAACGTCGATGACGCGCTCGTCCTCGTCGGGACCGTCGATGGCCGCGACGTACATCGACAGAATCATGGTGGAGAAATCCATCGTTCCTTCGCTCGTTGATCCGGAAGAACGATGGGCTCTGCCGCGATGGAGGAGGTACGCGCACCAGGGCGCGTGCGGAAAATTTGGCGTCCGCGCCGGGCGGCGCTACAGCGCTACACGCGCTTGCGGTACTCGTGCGTGCGGGTGTCGATCTCGATCTTGTCGCCCAATTGCACGAACAGCGGCACCTGGATGTTAAAGCCGGTTGCGATCTTGGCGCTCTTCATCACCTTGCCCGAGGTGTCCCCTTTGACGGCAGGCTCGGTTTCGACGACTTCGCGCACCACGCTGGCTGGAATCTCCACCGAAATCGCGCGATCATCGTAGAACACCACCGACACCGGCATGTTGTCTTCGAGATAGAGCAGCGCATCGCCCATGTTCTCGGCTTCGACTTCGAACTGGTTGTACTCCTCGTCCATGAAGGTGTACATCGGATCGGCGAAATACGAGTAGGTGCAGTCCTTTTTCTCAAGGATGACCTGATCCATCTTGTCATCGGCCTTGAACACGACCTCGGTGCCACCGTTGGACAAGAGATTCTTCAGTTTCATGCGGACGGTGGCTGAGTTGCGGCCACCGCGGCTGTACTCCGCGCGGAGCACGACCATCGGATCCTTGCCTTGCATGATGACGTTGCCGGCGCGGATTTCCTGGGCGATCTTCATAGCGATTCCATCTTCAAACGGTTGATATCGAGGCTAAGCTCACACGCATCGCGCCCCGACGGGAAGCGCGGCATTTTAGCCTGTAACGGTGGCCAGGGCACGCAGTTGCGTAACAAGATCGGTTTGGCGAAGCAGTTGTTCGCGCCACCGCACCGCATGGAACTGCCAATTCGCCATGCCAGGCAAGCGAGGAATGCCCGCCGACAGGCCGTTCCAGGCGTTTGATAAGGTGCTGTAGTCATCGGCCTCGGAGAACTTCGCACCCTTCAGGTATAAGGTGTTGAATGCATGAAGTTTCTTCGCATGGACACCATCCGTTTGCGGATAAATCTGCCAGATAAAGGGGCGGCCCGCCCACAGCGCCCGCACCAGGGAATCCTCGCCGCGCACAAAATTGAGGTCAGAGGACCAGAGCAAATGGTCGAATTCGGGCTGCGGTAGAGCGGGCACGAGCACCGCCCGTACTGACCCGATCCGCAAAGTGGGGCCCAAGGTCTTGATCGCCAATTGCGATGCGGCACCGTAAGTCACAGCAAGCAGCGTGGGCTCTGCTTGCAGGGCATCGATCAGCGGCGCAAGCGGCGCATGCTCGTAACAAAAGAGGCTGATGATCCGCTCACCCTCGGCGGCCTGCAAGCCATGCGCGGCGCGCCATGCGATGGCGTCAAAGCGGGACTGCCGTGCCAGCAGATCCGGTTCGCGTAAAAGGCCACCTGTAGCCACGGTGAAGCCGGGATAGAAAAATTGCTTACGCAATCCCGCATCGGCCCCGCCCATTTGCGGAGAGACCAGCAAATGATTGCGCGCGACATAGTCTTCGGCGCTCAGATATTCGAGATTGATCCACGCCGGTGGGCGCGCGTGCCCTGCAGCCATTTGACGAACGAAGGCCCTGGGCAATTCACAGCCAAACGCTTCGATGACGACATCGCCCGGTTCCGGCCATTGCGTGTCACCGGACCAGTGCAATGCCGTGACGCCTTTGGCGCCGCCTGGGGCCATCCAGGTGAGCGCAATCGGGTCGTCAATCCATAAGCGAACCGTGTCACCACCGGCCGCCAGTTGCGCGGCAAGCCGCCAACAAACGCCGATGTCACCCCAGTTGTCGATCACTCGGCAAAAGACATCCCAACGCACTGTTCAATCAACCTTGGCGCCAGAATCCCGTACGACCTTGCCAAGCCGCGGAATCTCCTCGCGAAAGCAGTACAGCAAAAGTCGAACGAACGGGTGCATGGGATGGTCCTCCTTGGCCCAGTCTAATGCGAGCGGCCGATCGCCATGCGCGGCGTACCGAAGAGCTATGCCATCTGCGCGGCCTTCACCGACCGTACCACCGGAACTGCGAGGGGGAGGAAACTATCGGCGCTCGCACGAGCCCAAGCATTGGTGAACTGCGGCCCTGCGCTGCCCGCAAGCAACGCACCTTGTTCCAGCGGGCGATAGATTTTCTCGAAGCTCTCCACATGATTCGGGCCCACGCGGCGGGAAAAATGATGCAAACGCAGTTCGCGCGGATGCTTAAGACCTGAGGCGGCGATCACTTCCGCCAAGGCCCGCAAGGTTGATTGATGAAAGCGGAACACGCGGTCGGCTTTCTCACCCACGACCAGCGCGTGCTGTCGATAAGGATCCTGCGTCGCAACGCCGGCGGGACAGCGATCGGTATGACACGACTGCGCTTGGATACAGCCAAGTGCGAACATGAAGCCGCGGGCAGCATTGCACCAGTCGGCACCGAGGGCCATGAGCCGTGTGATATCGAAGGCGGAGGTAATTTTTCCGGCTGCACCGATTCGGATCTTATCCCGCAGATTCACCCCGATCAGCGCGTTATGGACCAACGTGAGGCCATCCCGCAATGGCATGCCGAGATGATCGACAAATTCAAGCGGCGCGGCGCCGGTGCCGCCTTCGGTGCCATCCACAACGATAAAGTCTGGCGTGATGTCCGTCTTTAGCATCGCCTTGCAGAGGGTGAGGAATTCCGATGGGTGCCCGATGCAAAGCTTGAAGCCGACCGGCTTCCCGCCCGACAACTCACGCAATTTCTGCACGAACTCAAGGAGGCCCACCGGTGTTGAGAATGCACGATGCGTGGGCGGCGAAACACAATCGACGCCCATCGGCACGCCTCGTGTCACGGCGATTTCCGGCGACACCTTTGCGGCCGTCAACACACCGCCATGGCCGAGCTTCGCCCCTTGTGACAACTTGATTTCCACCATCTTGACCTGATCAAGACGCGCGTTCTTGACGAATTGCTCGGCAGAGAATGAACCATCATCATTGCGGCAACCGAAATAACCGCTACCGATCTCCCAGATCAGGTCGCCGCCATGCTCGCGGTGGTAAGGGGAAATACCGCCCCCCCGTATCATGCGCAAAGTTGCCGCGCTGAGCGCCTTTGTTCAACGCGCGAATAGCATTCGCACTCAAGGCGCCAAAACTCATCGCGGAGATATTGAAGATCGAGGCTGAATAGGGACGCGCGGATCGTTGCCCGCCAATCAACAGCCGAAACGGCTCGGTGGAGGGCTCTAGGGCAGCAAGCGAGTGATTCATCCACTCAAATGAGCTGTCATAAACGTCCAACTGGGTTCCAAACGGCACTTTATCCAGCTGGCCCTTCGCTCGCTGATAAACGATCGCCCGCTTCTTCCTGGCGAAGGGGGTGCCGTTCGAATCATCTTCAAGAAAGTACTGCCGGATCTCCGGACGGATCTTCTCGAGCATGAAGCGCGCATGCGCCGCGATCGGATAGTTGCGCAAGACGCTGTGGTGCGGCTGCGTGAGATCGCGCAGTCCAATGATCGCTAACAAGGCAACCGGCACAAACAGGATCCAGAATCCGCTCCATCGCTGCGCCAACACGAGACATACCAACGTTGTGATCAATACAGCGGTGAGTAGCAGGTAGCGGCGCTCGAACGGCAGGAGAAGGGTTTTCATCTTTGTTTGTCGGTGAGGGACCGACGCCATGGTAGTCAGCGGCGGTGCCATCCAATAATGCATTTGCCGCGAACGGCGACAATCAATAGGGTGCCAACCAGCCAGTGATAGTATTCATCACGAGCACGCTCATTAGTATGTAGCGCAAGGTGCGGTGATCCTACGCGCGACGAATGCGGCCGGATTCAAAAGGGGAACCTCTTTGTTAGGCGCGACACTCGCTTTATTGTCGGCGGCGTCCTTTGCACTCAATACCGTCACCGCGCGACGTGGCGTGGTCACCGGTACGCCAAGCCAGGCGATGGCAGTCAGCGTGCCACTAGGTGTCGTTTGCTTCGCGCTCGCCGCCACCGTGATGGGCGATATCGGGCGGCTCAGGAGCTTTCCACCCGCTGCGATGGCATGGATGGCAGGCGTTGGCGTCGTCCACTTTGTGGTGGGACGCTACTGCAATTACCGCGCCACCAAGGCGGCCGGCGCCAATCTTGTTTCAACCGTCCTTCATCTGCAAGTGGTCGCGACGCTCACCTTGGCAGTGGTCGTGCTGCACGAACCCTGTACGGTCCTGCAGATGATAGGCGGGGCGATGATCATCGCCGGCTCCATCATCACGCATCAACAACGTGTTCACCCAGCGCCATCGGGGGCGGATGCCGGCGATGTTTTCGTCCCCCACCGACTGGCGGGCTATTGCTTTGCTACGCTCGCGGCGCTGGCCTACGGCACCTCGCCTATTATGGCACGCATCGCACTCGCTGATTCCGCGCCGGGCCAGGGCCTCCTCGGTGGATTAATTGCATACATCGCCGCCACCGCAGTCGTATCGCTTGCGCTCCTCTGGCGGACCAGCCGGCAAAATATCCTCGCGCTCAACCACGAAAACGGTCGCTGGTTCTTCTATTCGGGATTGTTCGTCGCGATCGCACAAGGACTCTTCTTCGCCGCGGTGTCGATTGCACCGATCATGTTCGTCATGCCGCTGCTGCAGATGTCGCTGGTGTTCCTGCTTATTCTGTCCCGCTGGTTCAACCCGCATCATGAAGTGTTTGGGCGGGTGGTGATCCTAGGCGTGGCGACTTCCATTGCCGGGGCGCTGTCGGTATCGATCAGCACCGAGTCGATTCTGGGCACGCTAACCATCCCCGATCCGCTCGCGGGAGTGCTGCGTTGGCGGCTGTAGAGGCGACTAGCCCTCGATATCAACGCATAGGCTGGCGAGGTCACGCAAAGATTCAAGACGGTCGACCTGCTCGATGATCCGATCGACCGCGGGCGATTGCAATGCCACCTCAGCACAGATTCGCAACTTGGCGATGATCTGCGCTTGGGTAAGCGGCAGACTGACCCCACCTTGCGGCACCTCGCGGCGCTCGACCAGGACCGCACCATCGTCCAGCTCGATCTGCAGCTCAGCCGGAAATTCATCGCAATCGGGCAGATCAGACGATATGCGCACGTCAATTCGACGGCGCAGCGCGGCGAGCGTGGCATCGCCGATGGCCTTTTGCGAAAAATGCCGATACGTCAGCTCGCCGTCGCGAAGCGCAGCGGCAATGCAGAAACGCAGATTCACCTTGCCTTGTAACGGCTCACGCGGTTCTTCACTACGCAGCGTCATCGCATTCCAGGGATGCACAAGACAGGTGATGCTCTTCACTCGCGAGAGATCACCCTTAAGCCGTTGGTGAAGGGCAATCGCTGCATCGACCGCGGCCAGCGTTGGCGCACCGGACGGATAAAGCTTGAAGATAATTCCCGAGGCAAGCAGTTCAAACGGCTCGCCAAGCGGCAGCAAAGACGGATTTTTCTTGGCGTACACCGCGAAGAAGCCGTACTTGCCATGCAAGGCAGATGGATCGGCGTCGAATCCGCGCTCAGCGAGCAACGCCGCATGCACCGCATCGCGCGCCGTAAGACCCACATGCAAACCCATCGTCATGGTGCCGAAATTCTGCCGGATGCCACTTGCCATGGACGCTGCAAGGCCCAGCGCAGCACGGGTCCTTTGCGGATCCAGATTGAGCAGTCGACAACATGCAGCGGTGACGCCAAACACCCCGAGCACCCTCGTCACATGCCAGCCTTGCTCGTAGAATTGCGGATTGAGCATTCGCCCAAGCTTGACGCTCACTTCGAACCCGGCGGCATAAGCTTGGAGGAGCGACTTGCCCGTCGCACCGCGATATTGCGCAAGCGGCAGCAATGCTGACACCAGTGGCGCACTCGGATGCGCGATCATCGGCCCGTTGTTGTCGTCGAAGAGTTCTGCATGCGCAGAGGTGCCGTTGATCAATGCCGCGGCGATGACATCCGTCTTGGCCTTCATACCGACGATGGAGGCCTGCGGCTTGCCGGCTCGCTCGCGTTCGACGGCCGCCACGATCCTTGGTCCTTCCAGGCGAGAACCAAGCAAGGTCACCGCGATCGTATCGAGAAACGCGCGCTTGACGAGCACCACCGCTTCATCCGGCAAATGCTCTACCGCGGGACCGGTCACCCATTCCGCGATCGCCTGCATTGGATTGTCCACCAAATGTCCCTTAAACGCGCACTTCGTATTGGGGCGCTTCGCCACGAAAAGCCGCGTGGCAGTTGCGCGCGATGATTGCGAACTCGTCGAGCAATCCGCTCTTCGCACCACCTGCCAGATGCGGAGTCATGACGATATTTTCCAATTCGGCAAACCGATCACGCGCAGGCCGCGGTTCGATGGCATGTACGTCGAGCGCTGCACCGGCAATCTGCGATGACACCAGCGTCTGGTACAACGCGTCTTCATCAACCAGGGCACCACGACTCATGTTGATGAAGTACGCGTCCGAGCGCATCCCGGCAAAAAATTTCTGACCCGCGTAACCGGCGTACTCGGGGAGATTGGGCAGCATCAGCGACACAAAGTCGGCGCCGGCGAGCAATGCCCGTTCATCGACGAACTGCGCGCCCACGGCGGCTTCAATTTCCGGTGTTGCGCGCCGTCGCTTGGTATAGACGATCGACATGCCGAATGCATGCGCCAGCTTGGCGAGAAGAAAGCCGACTTCCCCCATACCGACAATGCCGAGTTTCTTACCGTAGAGCCCCGCGGCGTTGAAGGCCGCCCAGTTGTAGACGACGCTGCCCGCCTGGGTTGATGACGGGGTCACGCTTCCTCCATCGCGGACGGCCCGATCGGCCGCAAGCAGGCATTTCGTCAA
The DNA here is from genome assembly GCA_009693235.1 of Betaproteobacteria bacterium. GTDB lineage: Bacteria > Pseudomonadota > Gammaproteobacteria > Burkholderiales > SG8-39 > SHXR01. The sequence continues at coordinate 47,033 of SHXR01000016.1, forward strand.
CGCAAGCATTAGCAGCATGCCGTGCTCGGCGGTATAAAGGAGCGTGCGCCTCGGTAGACATGACACACGGATGTCGCGCTCAGCTGCGGCGACGAGATCGATGCCGTCGGTTCGTTGGCCCAAGCGCTGGATCAACTTAAGGCGCGGATGCCGGCGCATGCATGCGCGATCGACCTCGCCGCGCCGAAAGATGATGGCCGACGCATCGTCGAACATGCCGTCTGCCTCTTTCGCAATGGCCGCGCCGTCGCAGGCGCGCAATCCCTTCGCCGCATTCAACAGCCTCGTGAGATCGATGCGCTCGGGTGCAAAGTAATCGGCAATCCAGGGATCCTTATCGTTGCTAAGGATCGCGCGCAGCACGCGCACCACCGGGTCATCGTCCATAAATAGCAGGCGGGCAGACACCCGATCACTCGGCCCGGATGTTGGCCGTACGAATCGTTTCGCCCCAGCGCCGGCCCTCGTCTTGCATGAACTTGCCGAATTCGTCAGTGCTCATCAACTGCGCCTCGGCACCGGCGGCACTGATTCGCTCACGTACTTCGGTCACCGAGATGGCGATGGCAACCTGGTTTTGGATCCAATCGATCGCTTCACGGGATGCGCCTTTCGGCGTGGTAAAGCCCACCCAGTTCGAGGCGACGAAGAGGACACCCGCCTCGGTCGTGGTTGGCACGTTGGGTAGCGCTCCCGGCCGGCGCCCCGCCGTCACACTCATCGCGTTGATCTTGCCGCTTTTCACCTGATTCATCGCCGTGGGCATAGCGGTAATGACCATATCGATCGAACCACCGAGCAACGCCGCCATGGCATCGCCCATGCCCCGATAGGGAACATGCGTGATGTCGATGTTCGCGGTGCGCCGGAAAAGTTCGGTGACCACATGATTCACGCCACCGATGCCGGACGACCCATAGTTGATCTTGCCCGGATTGGCCTTGGCAAACGCGAGCAGTTCGGCCATCGAACGCGCCTTGGCGTTGGCATTTACCGCGATCACAAACGGCATCTGCGCGATAAGCGTGATCGGCAACAGATCCGCGTGATCCCAAGACAGCGTCGGGTACAACGCGGGCAGCATCGTGTAGGTCACGTCGGTTGCTACCAAAGTATAGCCATCGCCAACTGCTTTAGCACCGGCTTCGTAGCCGATCCGACCGCCCGCACCGCCGCGATTCTCCACGACGATGGTCTTGCCACTTTGCTCGGTGATTTTCTGCGCTATCACCCGCGCTAGGATGTCCGATACACCCCCCGCCACGAACGGCACGATGACCCGGATGGATTTGTCCGGATACTGCGCAAAGGCCAGAGGTGCGTAGAGCAACATCGACATCAGCGCGAACATCCTACGAAAATTCATGGCTCGCTCGACAAGTAATGAAACGCATTGAGTGTAATGGCAATACCGGGCATCGTGATGGGGCTCCCCCGACCGGCCGAGCCCCTCGCTTCTTGGCCCGCGCTACGCCACCTTCTTGTCCGACAAAGTCGACGAGTTCCTTCCGATGGGTATCCGGCGCAAACCAGAAGAAGAGCGGCCCGAGCAGCAGGAATGGAATCGCAAGAATCGGCAGACCGGCCGCGATGGAATGGGACGTTGCAATGACGCCGATGATCAGCGGAGCGGTAGACGCCAATGCGGTGCCGACGGTGAATGTTGCGCCGACCCCGGTACCGCGAATTTGCGTGGGAAACAGCTCGGTCGTATAGCCAAGTCCCGCCCCGAAGCTGCCTGTGATCAGGAAATTTGTTGCAAGCCCCACCCAAAAGAGGGTCGTTGGCGTCTCGCAGTAGCCCATCGCGAAGAGGAGAAATCCGGCCGGCACTGCAAAGGCTGGGATGACCCAGCGACGACCATAGAGATCGCACAGCCAGCCGCACAACCAGTACGCAAAAATCGCACAGAACATCCAGATCGACAGATAGCCGCTCATGGTCGGAAAACCAAGACCGCGCTCGTTCGCCAGATAAAACGGCATCCAGGCCGACCAACCAATCCAGGTGAACAAATAGAGAAAGTAGATCGCGGATGCGAGAATGCTTTCGCGCGGATACGAACGGAATGGCGCAAGGATGTTGAGCTGCTTCTTGAGCCCTTCTTTCACCATCTGCGATGTGACGTGTTCGTAGCGTGGGCTTTCCTTGATGCCGATGCGGATCCAAAGAACGAGCAAGGCGGGCAGGATGCCAAGGAAGTAGAGGGATCGCCAACCCCAGATAGGCACCACCACGAGGGCTGCGAGCGAGCAAAGCATGTACCGAGGGGTAGCCGCCGACCAAGCCCCCGAGCGCGGTCGCGCGCCATTTATTGGGCGCCGTCTCGGTGACCATCAACATGCCAATCGGATTCTCGCCGGCAAGCGCGATTCGCGTGAGCGAAGCAAGCACCATGAGCATCACCCAGCCGGTCGCGAATCCGGAGAGTCCGGTGAGAATCGCGTAGCCCAGAATGCACCAGATCAACACCGGCTTGCGTCCATAGAGATCGGCAAGAACGGGGAAGACAAAAGTACCGATTAGACCCACCCAACGGGCAACGGTGGTAACCAAACCGATGGTCGCCGGGGTAATGCCCATTCCTTGATCAGGATGGGGGTCACAAGTTGCATGATCGTGGCCTCGTAGATATCAAAGGCCCACCCGAGGATGCAAATGGTGAGGACGGTGACGCTATTCCTGTTCCAACGGTCGTTCGACGACGCCGGCGCTTGCGCCGGTACACCTGCACTGGTGCTCATCATTGTCTCCTTCCTTTGCGGCCCGCTCTTTGGCAGGTCACGATCATTGAAACCACCCGGTGGGCAGCGATGCGCTCAACTCATTTCGTTACCTTTCGCTTCACGACTGACTGACTGACTATCGATCTATAAATGCGCTGATCGCTCGCATCACCGGGGCCGGCTGTTCGAGATGCGGCAAATGCCCCGCTTGGTCGATCATCTCGATCCGCGCGCCGGCGATGCGATTGGCAAACTCTAGGGCGTACGCCGGTGCAATGATGCGATCCGCCTTGCCCCAGACGATCAACGTTGGCGCGCCGATGCGATGACTGCGCAGCTTGAAACCGCGATCGGCAACCGGCCACACGAATTTTCCGGTGCACGCCTGCGCCCAAATGAATTGAGTGAGCGTATCGACGCGGCCGGCCGCATCGGTGGGCACGTGAAAGAACTGCTTGGATGCTTCGCATTCCGCGTCCGCGAACAGCATGGAGCGGCGTTGCGCTTCACTCAGGATCATCCAGTTCTGCACTGGCAGATCGTCCCGCCATAGTCCGACCGGATCGATCAGTACCAGCTTGGAAATCGAACGGGGCACGGCCGCCGCGAACTCGGCGGCCACTAACGCGCCGAACGAATGTCCGACCAAGGGCGGCGCTTTCAATTCGAGCCGATCAAAGAGTTCGCCGTAATAAACGATGAGATCGAGCCAACTGTCGAGCGCATGGACCGCTTCGTTGTTGCCGCGGCTGGTGCCCGGATGCTTGGGTGCAAAGACGGTATAGGTGGCGGCGAGTCGCTCAATGAACGCGCGGTCCTGTGCGAGACCCCAAGGGCCGTGCAAGAAAACGAGCGCCGGTCCGCTACCGGAGATCTCGACTTCGGTTTCGACGCGGTTCTGCCAAAGCTTGAGCGTGCGCACTGCTGGGGAGGCCATTTGATCTCTCCGGCAATCAGGACGCAGACGCTGCGATTGCAGCGACGTGACGCTTCACCCGCAGACGCTCGGGCCACCAACGGTCTTCGTACTGGTCGTCCCACAGATTCTCAAGATACGGCAGCACGTCGCGGGCAAACAGCGCTATGTTCTGCTTGGTGAGCTCAGTAGACATCGAGCCGAACTGCAGCAGCGTGAGCAAATGGCCAACGCGGAGACGCTTCACACCGTCCATCAATTGTTCCCGCACGGTCTTGGGACTCCCCACGATCACAAAGCCACGCTCGTAGTAATCCTTCGCCTTGAGCGCGCGCAGATTGATGCCGGCACGCGGATTGTTCGTCAATCCTTGCACTAACGACGCGTAATCGAGGCAACCGGGAATCGCCTGGTAGTTGGGCGGAATGAGCAACAACTTGTGGAAGAAGTATTCCGCATGTTCGGCGTAAAGGTCTTCCGCTTCGGCATCGCTCTCGGCCACACCGATCAGTTGCAGAAAACTGAAGCGGTGCGGATTGTCGTCACGCCCTTTGCTGGCCACCAACTCCCAATAGCGATCGGCAACAAACTCGGCGCTCTTCAAACCGTAGTAGCTGAGATGGCAAAAACAATGATCCATGTTCACGACATTTTCAGCGGTCGCGGAAATGCCTGATCCTGGAATCCAGATGGGCGGCAAGGGCTGCTGGATCGGGCGTGGCCACAGATTGACCATGCCAAGCTGATAGTGCCTGCCATTCCAGGCAAACGTCTCTTTCGCCGACCATGCTTTTTTGACGAGGGCGAGTGCCTCGCGATAGCGCTCGCGCTGCTCGACCGGCACCACACCGTTCGACAGCGCGGCATCCGATGGCAGCCCGGTCGGAAAGCCCGCCACCAATCGACCGCCGCTGATGCAATCGATCATCGCGTATTCCTCGGCGATGCGCGTTGGCGGTGTGCTGGACGGCAGCGTCGACCCCAATTGGATGATCGCAACGTTCTGGCCGGCAGTACCACGCGCCAATACCGCGCCCATCAGGCTCGGATTGGCCATGAATCCATAGACGTTTTGATGATGCTGGTTGGTGCAAAGCCCGTGAAAACCCAACTTGGCCGCCAACAGCATCTCATCCAGAGTGTCGTTGTAGTATTTCCCGACCAGATCGGGATCGGCCACATCGAACCAATTCGGATCGATGTAGGCAGAGTTGTAGCGCTTATCGAAATCCGCTGGCAGGTCGCGGTACGGCATCAGGTGAAACATGCAGACTTTCACGGCTTCTCCCTTTTCATGCTCACCGACAAGCATTCATCGTACTCTGAGAGCGGCAAAAAAATCAACACCGCACCGAATCGAGAACGTCTTCGCTAAAGCGTATCCTCGGCCCTTTGCAAGATTCCAGGAACCGACGCAATGCCAATCCTACTCGATCATCCCGAGCCGCATATTGCCCTCATTACGATCGACAATCAGTCAAAACGCAACGCCATGTCCCGCGCCATGATGGCAGACCTCGCTGCGCTGTGGGATCAACTGGAGACCTCCATCTGCCGTTGCATCGTCATCACGGGTGCCGGTGACAAGGCGTTCAACGCCGGCGCCGACATCAGTGGCGATCTTAGCGTGAGTGAAGAGACTGCTCGCATCATCAATCGTGCGCTCCTCAAGACTTCGAGCTATCCAAAGCCCGTCATCGCAGCGGTCAACGGCGTCTGCGCGGGAGGTGGGGTCGAGTTGCTGCTGTCGGCCGATATTCGGATCAGCGCACCGCATGCACGGTTCGGACTGCCTGAAGTGAAGTGGGCCATCTACCCGTTCGGTGGCGCGGCGGCCAAACTCATCCATCAGATCGGCCATGTGCATGCCATGAAGCTCTTGCTGACTGCCGAGATGATCGACGCAGCGACGGCCGAGCGCATCGGGCTCATCAATGAAATCGTGCCCGCCGATCGCTTGCTCCAGCAAGCCCTGTCGACGGCCCGCACCATTGCCGCAAATAGCCCGGTTGCGGTGCAAGCAGTGAAACAACATATCAGCACATGCATCGCGGAACGCACACTGGCGCAAGAAGCAGCCGAACAGGCGATGGGAGATCGCGTGCGCGCCAGCGCCGATTTCATCGAAGGGGTGCATGCGTTTCGCGAGAAGCGAACACCCCGCTACGTCTAGGACACGGATCGGTCACCGACCGCGCAGGAAGGATGTAAGCGTTCCGGCTAAAGCCCGGGCATCCCGCGAATGATCAGCACTTCGGCGGGTGTGTCGAGGCGGACGCTCTCCAGACGCCAGCGCGTACCGGTTTCAACGAACCACCATGCCCCCTCCGCCGCGGTCATGGTCGATGCGGTGTCGACATCGACGATCCCTGCTTCTCCGCCCAGGACGCAGATGGCGGTTTCACCCGCAACTGCGCCAGACGGATTGAAGGGAACACCTGGTGCAATGGTGAGGCGATCGAGCGCGAGACGAGGCACCCGGAGATGTTGCGGGCCAAGTGGGGCCAACCCATCCAATGGGTTCGTCGTCATCGCCTCCCGGAGAAGGCGACCGGTGGCACCACGGCGATCCCCGTGGTTTCAGCTCCCGTGTGAGGAGGTGCCTCGCACGGCACAATAAACATGCCGGGCATATCGCGCGCCGTGATGCCAATGTTGGCGATCGCCGCGTCCGGGTTGTACTCGGCGTGCATCGCATGTTGATCAATCGATGCCAGCTCGCCCGCCTGGACGGCAACACTTGTCCGCATGCCCGCCCCACAACGAAACGCCATGGTGCCTTGCATGACGTAAAGGGCTGTGTCGAGAGCGCCGTGATGATGGGTCATGGTCGACCAATTAGGATCAGTACGCATAATGTTGATCGCTAGATGCTGCGTCGGTGCCATGGCGCTTGGCAGCACCGATACCGCCGACACGCCAGGACTTGCCGACGCGTTCGGATCGGCGACTGGTAACGAAGGAATCGGCAACGCGCGGATGGCACACATAGGAACGAACGCTCTCGTCGGACGTTGTGAGGCTAGCTTGCCTTAGCCATTACGCCTTTGGTGAGTTCGCGCATCACCGCTTGCGTGGCGGCATCCGCTTTCTCACCCACTTGGACATGCCTTACCTTCTCCCAATAGCGGTGAACATCGGCCAAGACCGCGGCATCCGTTCGTTCGATATCGATGGTAATGCCGATCGGCACCCAGGACGGCACCCCAGTGAGCCAGAATATTTCCGTCGTGTTGCCCTCGGGATCATCGAAATAGCAGCCGATCGCGCTCACATGCGTGACGATCCGCTGGATGCGATAACCCCCTGCGATCAGGCGCTGGCGAAATTCGCGCAAATGCGCAAGCGTTGCCACGCGCATCGAGATCTGATTGATCAGGTGCGGATCTTCAGGCGACGGCCGCCCGCGCATCAGCACGATTTCATGATCGGAACGGGAGGGGTCGCTGCTCAGGAACGCGCTCGACTCGTCGGCCTTGGTGAGCGTCATGCCAAGGAAATCCCGATAGAAAGCGGTCATCCGCGCGAGATCGCGCACGTAAATACCGACATGACCTAGTCCTACGACGTGTGCTGGCATGAAAATCTCCTCGTCAACCGATCAGTCTTAAGTGTAGCGCCATTGCTACTGCCGCCAAAAACTTGGCGTCATCACCACGAACAAGGTGAACAGCTCAAGCCGGCCAAGCAACATCGCAAAGGTGCAGACCCAGGTCTGGAAATCAGTAAGCACCGCATAGGTTGATGCGGGTCCGACTGCTCCCAGCCCCGGACCCATATTGGTCACACAGGCAACCGCCGCCGAAAAGGCCGTGACCACATCAGCACCTGAGATGGTGAGCAATAGCGTCGCAGCGACAATCGTCGAGCCAAACAACATCGCGAAGGCGAGGACTGAAAATATCACGTTGTTTTCGATCACCTGCCGGCCGATCTTGACGTGCAGCACCGCGCGTGGATGCACGAGACGCCTGACGTGATAGCGGCACGACGTGTTCGCTTTGCATTTTCATCCGCTCAGCCGGGATTCGCCACGTGGCGTTCGGTGTGTCAATCTCGTCCCACCGCGCCCCGCGCAGCTCGCCGGGACGCGCCGCAGTGAGCAGCAGCAGGCGAAGCGCGTTGGTGATCGTAGGATCGCCCTCGTAGGCGTCCAACCGCGAAAGAAACTCGGAACCTCACGCTCTGGCAACGCGGCTCGATGCTGCACATGGCGCGGGCGAAGCACGTCGCTTGGGCGCATGCCCGCAATCGGATTCGTCTCGATACGCTCAATCATTAGGGCAAAGCGAAATACATCGCCGATGCGCTGCATGACGCGCGAAGCCGTTTCGCCGGCACCACGTGCCTCGATTGCTTGGATGACCGACGTGATATCGCGCAGCTTCAGTTCGGTGATCTGCGTTGTGCCAATCACGGGGAACACGTCCTTGTCGAGCGAGTCAACGATGCGCTTCTTGGTCTGCGCCTCCCAACGCGGTGACTGGTGCTCGATCCAATCCCGAGCAACCCGCTCGAATGCATTGACCTCGGTGAGCTTTGCCTCGCGCTTTTCAGTTTGCTTCGCCGCACTAGGGTCGATTCCATTGCGCAGCATTCGCCGTGCGTCATCGCGCCGTTGACGTGCCTCACGGAGTGTGACCTCTGGATAAACACCAAGTGATAGTCGCTTCTCTTTGCCAGCAATGCGGTACTTGAGGCGCCACCACTTACCACCCGATGGTGCGATCTCCAAGTACATACCGGCGCCGTCGAACAATCGAAAGGGCTTCGATTGAGGCTGTGCCTTGCGAATGACGGTATCGCTAATCGGCATGGGGGCAACTCCTTGAGAGGGCAACCTAACGGCCCCAATATTGCCCCACTTGCCCCCGGATACAAGCGGACGACTCCGGACCGCTGCGGCCTTCGATTGCGGTCGTCTTTCTGTTAGGTCAATGGGTTAGGGTACTTCTGCGGATTTCTGCGGACTACTGTGTGGTGCCGGAGGCGGGACTCGAACCCGCACGCCATCGCTGGCACCGGATTTTGAGTCCGGCGCGTCTACCAGTTCCACCACTCCGGCAGGAGCCCAATGCGCAAGGCTTTGGTGAGGAACGCGATTATCCGCGATAACAGGTCCTGCGAGCAACTTTCGATGCTTACCTGCGATCCCGCAACCAATGCGTCCCCTCGTATCCTGAGTTTTAAGGGCTTAACAACCGGAGGGCAATGGAAAAGCGTAGCGCATTCCATCTAAGATTCTGAATTCACGCCGAATTCTCTCCAACGCGGTGGAATGCGCACTACTTTTCCACCCTACCGGTTGTTGGTGAATGGCGAGAGGGTTCCAGCGCGCTACGCCGCGAACTCCCGCAACACCTTCCCCGCCAGTGGCGCACCCTTGATTCGACCGTTTTCATTGACGATCCGCGTTCCGTTCACCCACACGCCCGATAATCCAAGGGCCGATGTGACGAGCCGCGGGGCGCTGGCCGGCAGGTCGAATCGCCGTTGCTTTGGGCCACGACCTACCGTTGCCGGATCGAAGAGCATCAAGTCGGCGAAATGACCGACTTGGAGGCTACCGCGTTCTTGGATGCCGTACACGCTTGCTTGATGGCTGGTGAGGCGGCGCACTGCTTCTTCGATCGGCATGATGCCGCAGTCGCGCGCCCAGTGGCCAAGCAGATGCAAGCCGAACCCCACGTCGTTGAAGAACGTGAGATGCGCGCCGCCGTCCGATAGTGAAACGATCGAATGCGAATGCGTGAGGAGCTTGCCCACCCCTGCCTCGTCAGAGTTGAGGAAGGTCGCCGTAAAGAGCGTGTCGATATTTTCCGCGAGCGCGAGATCGAACATGAAATCGAGCGGATGCTGGTTCGTGGCAGCACCCAGCTCGACGAGATTGCGGCCTTCGTAGCTTGCGTGGCGCGGGTCCGCCACTTCGGTAACAAAGACCCTGTCCCATTCGCCATTGAAGAGGCGAAAGATCGCAGGCTTGGTGACTTCCACTTTCATCGCGTCGCGAAACTGCTGGTTCCTCAAGACGTCGAGGTAGCCCGCGCGGCCCGCGTCTTTGACGAATTGCCAGGCCTCCAATCCTTCGAACGGATAAGGCGCTTTCATGGTGATGTCCATGGTGAGGGGACACGCCGAGACCGCGCCCACCAATTTATGGCCGCGAGTATTCGCCGCAGCAATACCGTCGAGATCACGAAACACCGGTTCCGGGTTGGACGCGTTATGCAGAAGTGCGGCGATGATCACCGGGCGCGTGCTTGCTTTCGCCAACGCTTCCAGAAAATCGATCGTCGTGTGGCCGCCTTTGGTGAGCATGAATACACCGCGTCCTCCCTCGCGCAAGCAGCTGACAAGGGTCATCAACTCGCGCTCTTCGGCCAAGCGCGAAGGCATCGGAATGCCGCCTTCCCCATTATGCGCAGGCGAAGTCGTCGTCGAAAAACCGATTGCACCGGCTTGCATCGCTTCGACGACGAGCATTCGCATCCGCTCGATCTCGGCATCGGTGGCCGCGCGCTTCGGCGCGTCTTCGCCCATTACGTAGGTACGGATCGAGGAGTGCCCCACGAAGGCCGCGATATTGACGCCCACGCCTTGTCGTTCGATCGCTGCGACATACTCCGGGAACGTCTCGAAGTTCCAGCGAATACCTGCTTCCAATGCGGCAAGGGACATGCCTTCGACCTGCGTGAGATTGCGCATGACGAGGCCACGATCATGCGGCTTGCAAGGCGCGATGGTAAATCCGCAATTGCCGATGACCGCGGTCGTCACCCCGTGCGAAGGGGACGGATCAATCCACGGGTCCCAAGTGAGCTGGGCATCGTAGTGGGTATGGTTGTCGATGATGCCGGGCGCCAGCATGAGCCCCTGCCCATCGATCGTTTCGCGCGCGGGGCCAAGGTCATTGCCGATCGCGGCGATGCGGCCACGCTCGATAGCGAGCGCGCCGGGTCGCGGCGGCTGCCCTAGCCCATCACACAATACGACATTGCGAATCACCGTATCGAACATCGCGTGGCCGGAAGAAACAGGATGGGTGAAGGCTACCATGCACGAAGTTCGCGTTAATCGGCGACACGTTAATCGGCGACACGTTAATCGGCGACCCATGCCTGATAATGCCGGGATGTATACGCTTGATGACTTCGATTACGACCTCGCGCCCGAGCTGATCGCACAGCAGCCCGCCGCCGAACGCCGCGCGTCGCGCTTGCTGCACCTCGCGGCCGGCTCGTCGCACGCGCTATCGGATCATCAGTTCAGCGAGTTGGCCGATTTTTGCGAGCCGGGTGACGTGTTGGTGTTCAACGACACGCGCGTCATGAAAGCGCGGCTGTTCGGTGCGAAGGAAAGCGGTGGGCGCGTCGAGGTTTTGGTCGAACGGATCATCGGTACGCGCGATGTGTTAGCCCATGTACGTGCCAGTAAATCACCGCGGGCGGGCGCCCGCATTCGCCTAGAAGACAGCATCGATGTCACCGTAATGGGGCGCGTTGACGATCTCTTTCATCTCCAGTTCGATGCCGCGGTCGAAGCCATACTGGAAACCCACGGACATGTGCCGTTACCGCCCTATATCACCCATGCGCCTGCAGCGAGCGATGCAGCGCGCTATCAGACGGTGTATGCGCGACATCCCGGCGCGGTGGCCGCGCCCACTGCGGGCTTGCATTTCGATGAGCCGATGCTTGGTACGCTGGCCGATCGCGGTCTCGAGATCGCGTATCTCACCTTGCATGTGGGGGCCGGGACCTTTCAACCGGTACGGGCCCACCGCATCGATGAGCATCGCATGCATGCCGAGCGCTTCGATATTCCGACCGCCACGGCAGAACGAATTGCCAAAGCGAAGGCCGCCGGCAAACGCGTCATCGCAGTGGGCACCACTAGCCTTAGGGCGCTCGAGGCGAGCGCGGCGCAGCACGGCGTAGTCACGGCAGGCCCGGCCGAGACCGACATCTTCATTACGCCCGGGTTCACGTTTCGCGTAGCCGATCGCCTCGTCACGAATTTCCATCTGCCGAAATCGACCCTCATGATGTTGATCTCGGCGTTTGCCGGGATGGCCCCCGTGCGTGCGGCCTATCGACATGCCATCGCCCAACGCTATCGATTTTTCAGCTACGGTGATGCCATGCTGATCGATCGCGCAGCGTGAGCGCATCAAACATGGCATGGGCCCGCCCGCAAGGGTATCCTTCGCGACCCTCCTATTGATTCAGCCGGAATAACGTGCAGTTCGAACTCCTCGCCACTGACGGCCAAGCCCGCCGCGGTCGGCTCACGGTGGCACATGGCGTGATCGAAACGCCGGTGTTCATATCCGTGGGCACGTACGGAACGGTGAAGGCCATGCGCCCGCAGGAACTGCGCGAGATTGGCGCGAGCATTATCCTCGGCAACACGTTTCATCTGTGGTTGCGGCCGGGCCTGGAGGCGATTCAAGCGCACGACGGACTACATCGTTTCATGGGATGGGAGCGCCCGATCCTCACCGACTCAGGCGGCTTTCAAGTATTCAGCCTGGGCGAGCTGCGCAAGATCACCGAGGAGGGCGTGCACTTTGCGTCCCCAATCAATGGCGATCGGTTGTTCCTCACACCGGAAGAATCGATGCGCATTCAGCGCGTGCTCAATGCCGACATCGTGATGGCGTTCGATGAATGCACGCCCCATCCGGCCGATGAACCGACTGCACGTAAGTCGATGGAAATGTCGATGCGCTGGGCGGCGCGCTCGAAGGTAGCCCATGCGGGCAACACCAACGCGCTATTTGGCATCGTGCAAGGCGGCATGCATGAGCGGCTGCGCGACGAATCGATCGGGCACTTGCAAAACATCGGCTTCGATGGCTACGCGATTGGCGGCCTCTCGGTTGGCGAGCCCAAAGACGAGATGCTGCGCATGTTGGCCTACACCGCGCCCCGCCTACCCGCGCAATCACCCCGCTATCTGATGGGGGTCGGTTCGCCGGAAGACATCGTCGCCGGCATCCGCGCCGGAATCGATATGTTCGATTGCGTGCTGCCCTCGCGCAACGCCCGCAACGGGCATCTCTTCACGCGTTGGGGGGATGTCCGCATCCGCAATGCCAGGCATCGCACCGATCCCGAACCTCTCGATCCCACATGCGATTGCTATACCTGCCGCAACTTCTCCCGCGCCTACTTGCACCACCTCGACCGCGCCAAGGAAGTGCTTGGAGCGATGCTCAATACCATTCACAATCTTCATTACTATCAGGTGTTCACCCGCGAGATCCGCAGTGCGATCGAGACGGGACGTCTGGAAACCTTCATCACCGGCTTTGCGGCGGATCGTCAGCGCGCCGCCGCGGCCAGCGGCGATTCTGTCCAGATGAACCCAGTGGCTTGATATACTTGAGAGTTTCCATGAACCGTGTCAACCCTGGTTGCCCATCGGCGCTAGCGGGACGAACGCGACAGATCGACGTGCCGGGGACGCACGATTGCAATCCAATTTATTCCCCAATTCGAAAGGCTGGAGTCCATGTTTATCAGTGAAGCGTTCGCGCAAACGGCAAGCGGCGGCATCGAAAGTCAGATGATGGGCTTGTTGCCCATTGTGCTGATGTTCGTGCTGCTTTACTTCCTCATGATTCGACCGCAGATGAAGCGGTCGAAAGAACACCGCACAATGACCGAGTCCCTCACCAAAGGCGATGAAGTCGTATGCGCAGGCGGCATGCTCGGTCGGATCACGAAGGTGACCGATGCGTACATCACGGTGGAAATCGCGGCGAACACGGAAATCGTAGTGCAGCGTGCCGCCATCTCGACAATGCTGCCGAAGGGCACGTTGAAGTCCGTTTAAAACCTCTCCAAACCACTCGCGCGAGTCTATGAATCGTTATCCGATTTGGGTCTACATCACAATTGTCGTAGCGCTTGCGCTGGGCTCTCTGTACACGCTGCCGAATTTCTTCGGCGAAGCACCGGCAGTGCAGATCTCCGGTGCACGCGCGACCGTCAAGGCAGATGTAGCGGTACAAAGCCGGGTCGAGGGCCTGCTCAAGAAGGCCGAAATAGCGATTGAAGGGTCATCCTTCGACGGCAATAGCGTGCGAGTGCGCTTTGGTGATCCGGAAACGCAATTCAAGGCCCGCGATCTCATCGATCGGGGCTTGAATAGCGGCAATAAAGAGGATCCCGATTACACAGTTGCCGCCAATATGGTGGCGCGCTCACCGGCGTGGCTGCGCACGGTCCATGCACTGCCGATGTACCTCGGGCTCGATCTGCGGGGCGGGGTGCATTTTCTCTTGCAAGTGGATATGCGTGAGGCGCTCAAGAAACGGCTCGACGGTATGGCCGGTGAGATCCGCACACAGTTTCGTTCCGACAGCGTGCGGGCCAGTTTCAGACGGGAAGGCAGCTCGCTCACACTTGGCTTTCGCGATAACGAGTTGCGCGACAAGGCACGCAAGATTCTCACCGACAAATTTACCGACTTGGCGCTCGCCGATGTCACAGCCGGCACCGAGATCCAGATCGTCGCGACGATCAAGCCGGAGGCCGAGACCCGTCTCAAGGAAAGCGCGCTCAAGCAAAACATCTCAACGCTCAATCGGCGCGTCAATGAGCTGGGTGTCGCCGAACCGGTCATTCAACAACAAGGCGCCGAGCGGATCGTCGTTCAGCTGCCTGGCGTCCAGGACACCGCGCAAGCGAAAAAAGTGATTGGCCGGACCGCGACCCTCGAATTGCGCATGGTCGATGAAGACAACAGCAATGCCAATGCTATTCGCGAAGCCGAACTCGGTCGCCCGCCGGTCGGCTCGGAGCTCTATCGTGAGCGGGGTGGCGGCCCGGTACTGGTCAAACGGCAGGTCGAATTGACCGGTGAGCGGTTAACCGATGCGCAGGCTGGATTCGACAACCAATCGAATGAACCAGCGGTTCATCTGACCCTCGATGACCGCGGCGCGACGATTTTCAAGCAGCTCACGCGTGAGAACGTCAACAAGCGGATGGCCATTCTGCTCTGCGAGCGGGGCCGCTGCGAAGTGGTGACGGCGCCCGTCATTCGCTCTGAAATCGGCGGCGGGCGTGTGCAGATCTCGGGGCGCATGAGTTCCGCGGAAGCCACCGAGACCGCATTGCTGCTACGCGCCGGCTCGCTCGCTGCCTCGATGGAATTCGTGGAAGAACGATTGATCGGGCCGAGCCTTGGCGCCGACAACATCGAAAAAGGCTGGAAGTCCACCCTCGGCGGATTCCTGGCGATTGCGGCCTTCATGATCGTGTATTACACGTTGATCGGCCTATTCTCGGTGATCGCTCTGTCGTCGAACCTGTTGTTTCTGGTGGCGTTGCTGTCGATGCTCCAGGCCACCTTGACGCTGCCTGGTATCGCGGCGGTCGCGCTGACGCTTGGCATGGCCATCGATG
The DNA here is from genome assembly GCA_009693235.1 of Betaproteobacteria bacterium. Lineage (GTDB taxonomy): Bacteria > Pseudomonadota > Gammaproteobacteria > Burkholderiales > SG8-39 > SHXR01. The sequence continues at coordinate 62,092 of SHXR01000016.1, forward strand.
CCAACGTGCTGATCAATGAGCGCATCCGGGAAGAACTGCGTAACGGGCTCCCACCCCAGGCGGCGATTCACACCGGCTATGACCGCGCGTTCAACACGATTATCGATTCCAATGTGACAACGCTGATCGCAGGACTAGCGCTGTTGATTTTCGGTTCCGGTCCGGTGCGGGGCTTTGCAGTCGTGCACTGTCTTGGCATCATGACTTCAATGTTCAGTGCGGTGGTCGTCTCCCGTGCGCTCGTGAATCTTTACTATGGCCGCATGCGCAAGCTGGAGAAAATTGCGATTGGCAATACGTCCTGGTCCTGATGGACCTGGGAAACTCCCGTTTCCCGCTTCCCGTTTCCCGACTCACCATTCACAGGTTCCAAAACATGGAATTCTTCAAGATCCGTAACGATATTCCGTTCATGCGTCATGCGTTGACGTTCAACGTCATTTCGTTCGCGACATTCCTGCTGGCCGTCTTTTTCCTTGCCGCCAAGGGCCTGCATTACTCGATCGAATTTACCGGCGGCACGTTGCTGGAGATCTCCTACAATGAAGCGGCCGACATCAATAAAATCCGCGGGGCGTTGGAGAAGGCGGGCTTTACCGATACCACCGTGCAGAATTTTGGCTCGTCCCGCGATGTGTTGATTCGCGTCCCGCTCGTCAGAGCGGCCAGCGACGCGAAGGCGGGCGACAAGGAGGCCAGTGAAAAGGCCGCACAGAGCTCGCTATCGGATCGGGTGAGCGTCATCTTGAAAGCCGATGACCCAACCGCTGAGGTGCGGCGGGTCGAATATGTCGGGCCACAGGTCGGCGCCGAGCTGGCTGAGAACGCGGCGCTTGCACTGTTGATTACTTCGATCGGGATCGTCCTCTACCTTGCCTTTCGATTCGAATGGAAGTTCGGGCTGGCAGCGATCATCGCCAATTTGCACGACGTCGTGATCATCCTTGGCTTCTTCGCATTCTTTCAGTGGGAGTTCTCGTTGCCGGTGTTGGCGGCCGTGCTCGCGGTGCTTGGTTACTCGGTCAACGAGTCAGTCGTTATTGCCGACCGGATTCGCGAGAACTTTCGCAAGATGCGCCGCGTTTCGGTTACCAACATCATCGACAACGCGATTACCAGCACCATCTCCCGCACCATCATCACGCACGGTTCCACGCAGCTAATGGTGTGCTCGATGCTGATCTTCGGTGGCCAAGCCTTGCACTACTTTGCCCTCGCCCTCACGATCGGCATCTGCTTCGGGATCTATTCTTCGGTGTTGGTGATGGCGCCAATCGTGCGCTGGCTAGGCGTGAAACGTGAAGATCTCGTGAAGCCCATCAAGGGCAAGAAAGACGAGGCGGTGGTTTAGCGGGGGCGGCCGGAATGCCCAGTGAATTGCGCGCTGCTATTTCTGGTGGAATGCGCTTCGCTATTCCACCCTACGGTTCTACATTGCACGTATTACGATACACCGCCGTCACTCCTTCTCATCGGGCAGCGCGGGGATCGATCGCAGATAGGCGATCATCGCGGCCAAGTCTGCTGGCGTCAGCTTCGATAGCGTATTGGTGATCACTTCACCCATCGATTCGGCAACCACATCGCCATCGGCGGTAAGCCCCGATGTAAGGAAGTCGATCAAATCCTTGTCGCTCCACTTTTTGAGCTTGGTGGGCGTGATGTTCGGAATACCCTTGCCCTCCGGCCCCTTGCCGCCGGCTAAGAAGCGCGATGACTTAACGCCACCCAGCAAATTGCGCGGGGTATGGCATTCACCGCAATGGCCGAGCGCCTGCGTGAGATAGGCGCCGCGATTGACCACCGGCGGTTGCTTCGCGTCAGCCGCCATTGCACCCGGTGTGAAGAACAGCAACTTCCAGCCCGACAAGAGCAATCGAAAGCGAAACGGCAGATGCAATTCATGCGGCTTGCTCTCCACCTGACTGGGCGGCAGCGTCCGCAAAAAGGCCCACAGATCCTTTAAATCCGCATCATTGATTTTCGTATAGGACGGATACGGAAACGCCGGATAGTAGTTCGCGCCATCGGGCCGTTCGCCATGACGAATCGCCCGAATGAAATCCGCCTCACTCCATTTGCCGGTACCGGCCTTCGGATCGGGCGTGATGTTGGGCCCATAGAAGGTACCGAATGGCGTTTTGAGGGCATAGCCGCCCGCGAACTCGGTGCCACCCTTGGCCGTGTGGCAACCCACGCAGCCACCGGCCTTGGCGAGGTAATCGCCCCGCTTCGCATCGCCTTGCGCAAGCGCCGACCCGCACGCGGCCAACAGCGCGACAAGGCGTATCAACCGCTGAATAAGCGCGACCATGGTTGTGAGGCTCCTTGCAATCTTGCAACGTCATGACACCGCCGCCGCGCGTCTTATATCGCTTTGCGCACCGGCCCAAACGAATTACATGCTCCACAAACAGAAACACCCCGCTAGGGCGGGGTGTTTCTGGGCCGACCAGTATAAAACGTTACTATTTGGCGCGGAAGTTATCGTGGCAACCGCCGCAGGTCTTGCCGACGTTACCAATCGCGGTTTTCATCGTACCCTCATCACCACCACGTGATGCAGCGGCCAAAGCGGCAGCGGCGCTTCTGAACGCATCCTGCGATTCAGTAAATTTGCCAGCGTCGGACCAAATCGCCGGCAGTCCGCGGGATTTTTCGGCTTTGGTGCCGGCGTCGAAGCCGTCCCACGGCATTTGGGCGAGCACCTCGAGGTAACCGGCGTTGCGCACCACGACTTGCCCATTGAACGGGACCTTGCCGGAGGCCATGCCTGCCATCGGCCCCCAGTACTTGCCGATCAGCGTCATCGCAGACTGACGTTGCTTGACCAAAACATCGGGCTTGGCCTGCGCAAACGCTGTCGCTGCAAAACCGGCGGACATTGCAACCGCCACACCCATCGCAAAAAGCTTCACTTTCATTGCTAAGGAAACACTGATTAAGTTCCCAATGCAGTCGACCATACGCGATGCTCATGCGTTAGTTGCGAGATGGATGACTGCGCTGGAAGAGATCGACGATGAAGCAAATGACCCTGGCGGCGGCGAAGGGATTCGAAGTGCACGGGCGCGC
>SHXR01000017.1 GCA_009693235.1 Betaproteobacteria bacterium
ATCTTGGACTCGTTCATGTCGATCACCATCCTTCGATGATCGACTCCCCGCCCCCTCTACGCGCCCCACTCGCCAGCGCCCTTCAGGATCAAACCTCGTTGGAATCACGGCCTTCGGTTCGGGATCAAACCTCGTTGGACAAGACTGTGACTACCCCTTCAACAGCTCCCGCGCGATGATGAGCTTCTGCACTTCGGTTGCGCCTTCGTAAATGCGCAGCGCGCGAATCTCCCGATAAAGCTTTTCAACCGGGTGGTTGCTGGTGACGCCCTGCCCACCGAACATCTGCACCGCCCGGTCGATGACTTTCTGCGCCTCTTCGGTGGCCACCATCTTCGCCATTGCGGCCTCACGCGTGGTGCGCTCGCCTTTGACATCACGCAGCCAGGCGGCGCGGTAGGTGAGGAGCATGGCGCTATCGATGGACGTTGCCATGTCGGCAAGCGCTGCCTGAGTCAACTGAAAATCAGCGAGTGTTTGACCGAACATTTTTCGCGATTTGGCGTGCTTGACCGCTTCATCCAGCGCGCGGCGCGCAAAGCCAAGCGCAGCAGCAGCGACGGACGCGCGAAAGATATCCAGATTCTGCATCGCGATCTTGAATCCACCGCCCGCTTCACCGAGACGATTGGTGACAGGGATGCGGCAATTGCTGAATCGCAACGTCGCCAGGGGATGCGGTGCGATCACATCGATTCGCGCCACGACGTCGAGCCCTGGCGTGTTGGCATCGACGACGAATGCACTGATGCTTCGCGCGCCAGGCGCTTCGCCGGTGCGTGCGAACACGGTATAGAAGTCAGCGATCCCACCGTTCGAGATCCATGTCTTCTCGCCGTTCAGCACGTAGGTATCGCCGGCCAATGATGCTGTCATCGCCATTGCCGCGACGTCCGACCCTGCTTGCGGCTCCGATAACGCGAAGGCTGCGATCGCTTGACCGGTGGCAACACGCGGCAGGTAGCGTTGCTTCAGCGCCTCGCTGCCGGCGATGCCGATCGCACCACTGCCCAACCCTTGCATGGCGAATGAAAAGTCCGCCAGCCCTTCGTAGTAGCCAAGCGTCTCACGCGCTAGACAAAGCGTGCGCGAGTCGAGTTTTTCCAGTGCACCACCATGCGACGCGGGTACACAATAGCGCAGCCAACCTGCATCGCCCAGGGCTTTGACCAGCTGGCGGCATGTGTCGTCGACATCCAATCCATGCGTGTGACCTAAGTGCTGAGCCGCCCAGACGTCGAGTCGAGTCGCAAATGCGCGGTGGCTCTCAGCGAAAAATGGCAGATCGAGGAAGCTGCGTTCCATGGTTTGAAATGGAAGGAGTAGAGTCGTTGGCGAATGCAGTGGGGCACCGCTTCTGCCTCGTTTGAGTTTATCGCAATCCAACCTTCAATTACCCCGCCATCACCTCACCGCCGGCGATGGGTATCGCCTGTCCGTTGATGGCTTCGCTGCCGGGCGCACACAGCCAGAGGACTGCATTGGCAATTTCTTCCGGCTGCACCAGTCGGCCCTGTGGGTTGGTGGTAACGAGTGCCGCACACGCCTCTCCTTCAGACTTGCCGGTCTTGGCCATGATGTTCGCGATCGCTTCCCGAACGAGATCGGTATCGGTAAATCCCGGGCAGAGCGCGTTGACCGTGACCCCTGATTTTGCGGCTTCCAGGGCGAGTGAGCGAGTGAGGCCCACGACGCCATGCTTGGCCGCCACATAGGCGCTCACATAGGCATAGCCGATCAATCCCGCGGTGCTCGCGATGTTGACGATGCGTCCGAAACGCTCTTTCATCATGGCCGGCAACACTTCCCGGGTACAGAGGAACGTGCCGGTCAGATTCACGCCGAGCATACGCTGCCAGGTATCGAGGGTCGTCTTGGCAAAGGGCGCGCTGTCCGCTTGGCCGGCGTTGTTGACCAGGATGTCGATGCGGGGAAAGCGCTCGCGGATCTGGCCGAATGCCGTTTTGACCGACTGCTCATCGCTGACATCGACGGCCACGCATTGGGTATCACCCGCGATCGCTTTCGCGGTGGCTTCGAGTCGGCGCATGTCTCGACCAAGGAGCGCAACGTCAGCACCGCTATTGGCCAGCGCACGGGCGATGGCGGCGCCGATGCCACGTCCACCGCCGGTGATGACGGCATGCCTGCCGGTAAGCGGCATCAATCAGTCCGGTGCGCCCGGACCAAGCAGCGCATCGCGAAATCGCGTGCGCAGGTAGGTGCCATCCAGGCTGGGCGGCAAGGCAATCGGCGTGGGTTCCGCGGTGACTTTGATGGTGGCAAAGACGGGCCCTGCTACCGAATAGATGCGGTCCTCTAGCGCATCGAGCTCAGGCTGTGTCCAGATCACTGCTGCCGAGGCGAAACATGCGCCCTTGGCGATCGTGGCGAGATCGACGCCGTGTCCGGTATGCGCGCGTTGCATGCCGGTTTCCGCGTACAGGCCGTTATCGATCACGACGACGGCCAGATTCTGCGGGCGAGATACGCCAGCCGTGGCGAGCGAGCCCAAGCCCATCAGCATTTCACCGTCACCGGTGATGACGAGGACGCGCCGATCCGGGCGCGCCTTGGCGAGGCCGAGGCCGATCATAACCGCCGACCCCATGGCGCCGAGGAGGGGAAACGTGAGCGGATGATCACCCGCTGCACAGGCATCGTAGGTGGTGGAGCCAAGGCCAGTCACCACCAGGGCATTATCGCGCTTGCGCAGTAACTGGGCAGTGACGGCGCGTCGATTGAGCGTTGCTGCTGGCATCATCATCGTCCCTATTTGAATGGTTTGGTGCCGATGACCTTCTGGCCGATCAGCACGGCGACTTGGCGGCGCGTATTAAAGGCCAACGCGGTACAAGCCTTAACCGTGTCTGCGACTTGGTCGCGCTCATCGACCCGGTAGACCAGTACGCCCATCGATTCGAATGCTGACGGCGTGCCTTGTCCCATCCAGACCTGCCATGGGACGAACTCGCCCCATTCGCCGCGCATGGTGACCAGCATGACGAGCGGAATCCGGCATTCCGCGGTGAGCGAAAGCATGTTGATGCAATTGCCGACGCCGCTCGATTGCATCAGCAGCACACCGCGTTGGCCGCCTAAGTAGGCGCCCACCATCAAGCCGATGCCTTCCTCTTCGGTAGTGAGCGAGGTGGTAGCCAGTTGCGGGTTGGCATGACAGCGCTCGATGAGGCGCCGATGTCCAGCGTCAGGAACGTAACCGACTTGCCGGACATCGGCAGCCATCAGCGCTTCGTAAAGCTCATCGGGCCAGGTAGGGGTGTTCATCGCGTTATGCCGGGTCGTTGGGGCGACCGATTCTGGCATTGTTCGTACCTCTTTGCCGAATCACGTGATCACACGTGCTTCGGCAAAGCGTGACGGTGTGGCGGTCCGCCGGATCAGCGTTGCACTATAGCGGACGCTTGACTGCGTCGATGCAGGCCTTAAGGTAACGCTGATTAAGCTATCCCGCGTAATCAGCGTGCTCAAATGTTCAGGGAGTTACGAGGGGGCCGAGCCCCCTTGTTTAATGATTCCTTAGCGGGCGTCCTGAGATAGATACGAGGCACCCTCTTGGCGCACCACCCACGACTGCCATCGAGACTCAACGCGATGATGGTCAAGACGGGCCTGTCGCTCTTCGTCACTGGTCGATCGAAAGCCGAATTTACAAAAGGTATCCAGTACATTCGTCTTGACCGCATGGATGTAATTGAAACGTGGATCGAGTGGGTTCATTGACCTCTCCTTGGAATTACTTTACCAAAGGAACCGCGAGCAAATGATAACGCGAGTTTGCCTTGGCAACAGCAATTCCATCGTTACACGCCGGCTAACTGCCGAGTCGTATCTTTATTATTCCGCCGCCGATCACGCACATGGCTATCCATGCTTCACACACGCTGATTTAACAGCCGGTCGATGTCCATCAAGCCTGCGAACGAATCTCGCCCAATGTCGTTGCCTCGGACCACCACTACCCCGGCGGCCTCAACCGTTCCGACCGGTGGACAAGTAATGGCATGATAGAGGACGCTGCACCACCGGACGATCGACGCGCGTGGGCAGCATAGAGGCTGGTGGGGCTAATCATGTTCGGTGTGGCAGATTACGGTGCATTCGTTGTCGCGGTCATTGTTTTTCTTTGCATTCCCGGCCCGGGAAATATCGCGTTGATCACGTCGACCGGCAAGGGCAGTTTTGCGGCGGCATGGCGGCAACGTTCGGCGTGATCGTGGCCGATCAGATATTGATGTGGACTGCGGTAGCGGGTGTTGCTGCGGTGCTCACTGCCTGGCCGGTGGCGTTCGGTGCGATTCAGTGGCTGGGTGCGGTGTATCTCGCCTGGATCGGTTTTCGCATGATTACGCGAAGGCGGGCGATGCGCCGATTCTCAACATCCGGCCACGACGATACTTTCAGCAAGCGCTGGTGATCACCCTGCTCAACCCGAAAGCAATCGTTTTCTATATGGCCTTCTTTCCGTTGTTCGTCGCTCCCGATCACCATCATGGGCTGGCGACCTTCGCGTTCATGGCGGTGACTATTGCCGTCCTGACGCTGACCTATTGCGTAATCGTTGCATCGCTTATCCGGAATTTCGCGGATAGCCTGCGTGCGAGCCCGCGTATTGCCGGCCTCTTGAATCGCATCGCCGGCGTGCTTCTCATCGGCTTTGGCCTGAAACTCGCCTTGTCCCGCTAGGACCAACGCATGCGCACCTCTCACACCTGGATCGGAACAGTTCTTGCAGCGGTGATCACCTTGTTCGTCGTTGCACCGGTCACCGGTCAGACACCGACCGCTGATCCGGTTGCATTCGTCCAGTTCACCGATGCAGAAGTGCAAACGATTCTTTCGCGCGGACCGTGGCCCCTCCCTGGCAGGCAGATGCCAGCAATCGCGTATCGGGCAATAGCGCCGCAATCTATCTCGGTGAGCGCCTGTTCTTTGATAAGCGCCTGTCCGCCGACGACACCTTATCGTGCGGGCAATGCCACACGCCAGATCTGCGCTGGACCGATGAACGCACCCGTGCCGTTGGCAGGGCGGTCTTGGATCGCAATACCCCGCATCTCGACAATGTAAGGCTCAACCGGTGGTTCGGTTGGGATGGCGGCAATGACAGTCTGTGGTCGCAAAGCATCCAACCCATCCTTGACCCGCGTGAACTCGGGGCGAGTCCCCAACACGTCGTCCAGGTGCTCGAACGAGACGCCGACCTGCGCTGCCGTTATGAGAAATCCTTCGGCAAAAACTCGCCGGCACGGATGAACTGGAGGTCCTCGCGAATGTCGGCAAAGCGCTTGCTGCGTTTCAGGAAACGCTTGGCAGCGGTCGCACCGCCTTTGACGAATTTCGCGACGCTTTGGCTCGCAATGATCGGGCCGTGGCCATGCGCTATTCGCTGGCGGCGCAACGCGGCCTGCAGATTTTTGTCGGCAAGGGCGCCTGTAGTACCTGCCATACCGGGCCCGCTTTTACCAACGGTGAGTTTCATGCCATCGGCGTGTCGTTCTTTGCCGCACCCGGGCGGGTCGACGCCGGCCGTTATGAGGGCATCAAGCGATTGCAGGCGAATCCGTTCAACCTACTGGGCCGCTTCAATGATGATCCGCAACGATCCACTGCGACCAGCACCCGTCATGTCGCGAGCGAGCAGCGGAACTATGGGGAATTCCGGACGCCGTCACTGCGCAATGTATCGACGACCGATCCGTATATGCACGACGGGCAGAAAAAGACATTGCGCGACGTGTTGAGGCACTACTCGGAACTCAATCCCGATCGCCTGCATGTCGATGGTGAAAGCCTGCTGAAGCCGCTCCGACTAACCGGAGCGGAGTTGAACGATCTGCAGATTTTTCTTGAAATGCTGACCAATCACGCCGACAACTGGTGGCATACGCCGGAGCACATCGCGCCGAAGTGTCCGTAGCGTTGCTTCGTCACTGAATGCCTGATTGATCCGCACCCCACGCCGCGAACGGGTAGGGTGGGAGGGTGTTGCGCATTCCAGTGCGCTGTACCGCGTAATGGATTCAGCTGTGCTTCGCGATGAAAGTCGTCAAGGCACGCGTAAAGGCTTCCGGCTGATCCACGTTCGACAGGTGCGCCGCATTCGGGATCATCACCAGGCTTGAGCCGGGCATGGCTTTCTGGATCGCCTGCGACATCGCAGGTGGCGTGCCGGCGTCCAATTCGCCGCAGATGACTTGCGCCGGGGCGCGAATCTCCCGCAGGCGATCGGTCGTGTTGATCTTGGAGATCGCCGCGATGCAACCGGCATAGCCATTGACCGGTGTTGATCGGATATAGCCGGCGATTTCCTCGGTGCGAGCGATATTCGTGTTGCGGAATGACTCGGTCAGCCAGCGCTCCAGCGTGCCCTGCACGATCGCCCCCATGCCCTGCTCGCGCGCGGTCTTGATGCGGCCTTCCCACAGCGATTTCGCTTCGGGCGCGTACCGGCTGGTAGTGTCGGCAAGGGTTAGGGTCTTGAAGATTCCCGGATATTTCAAGGCGGCGGCTTGCCCGATCATGCCGCCCATCGATAGTCCGCAAAAATGCGGTTGCTTGACGTTGATGGTGTCGAGCATCGCCTTCATGTCGTCGGCCAGCTGATCGAGCGTGTAGTCGCCGGCCGGCGCAGTGGTTTGACCATGGCCGCGGGTATCGACGCACACCACGCGAAAGCGCTTGGAGAGATCTTGAACCTGTTCATTCCATTCGCCGCCGTGACAGGCGAGTGAATGACTGAATACGATGGATGGGCCTTCGCCCACCATTGTGTAATGGATATCGATGCCGTTGGCGCGAACTTGCATGGTGACCTCCTAATCTTTGTGGGAAATAAAAGCGGGTAAAACGTGCTGCTAGGCCCTATTAGATTCCGTGGATTGATCGGCCGCTGCCATGAACTGCTTTCGAAAGGCGAGCGGGTTGGCGATTCCCTGAATGGGGGCGGCTGCCATGCCGGTTCCCGCGATCACGAGTGTTCCGTAGTTGAGCATGCGTCCTAAGATCGTCTGATCGACGCGCACGCTCTCGACCTTGCCCAAGTTTATCTCGACGGTGGATCGCGAGATGAGGCCCTCCTTGACAATGATTCGTTTGGTGGTGATGGCGACTTCCGTTGCCTTGACTTTCACATAGACCCACGCAAGCACCAGCAAGCCGACGACGACCACGGCGAGCACGACACCGATCAGGATGTGCATCGCAAACGGCCACAGCGAGATACGCGCCCGGTGCAAGACGCGTTCACCGGGAATCAGAACTTCCTCAACGTAGGACGACATGTTGGGGCGCTGAAGTGAAGGAACCGGGGATCATCGCATTTCCTCGAGAGTGATGCCGCGCCAGGCGAACAGCGTGTCGATGACGCGGGTCGGGCAGCACGGGTCGTCTTGCGGGGCGAACTGATAGGTGCGCAGCGCCGCCCGATCGAGATCCAGGAACTCAAGGGTAGCCAGACGTTCGCCCGATTTGCCGACCTGGGTGCGCAGGCTCTGGTGCAAGCGCGTTCCCACGATTTCGATTGCCTCGAGGTAGGTCCAAAAGCGCTCATTTTCGTGTTCATGCGTCAACGCATAGAGCCGTACCATGCGAACGCCATTGCCGATATTGACGTCTTCGCCTTGCAGAACTTTTCGACCGCGTAGCGCCGTCGCCGCTCGCGGGCATCGCGTTGGCGTTCGGCGATGTGGCGCGCTACGATCTCCCGGATGGACTCCTCTTTCAGAGTCGCCAGAGCGATGCCGGTCTGGTCGCTATTCAACAAAGCGCGTACATCGGCGGTCGTGATCGGTACGACCTTGGGTGTTGGCTCAACGGTCGAACAGCCGGCGATGACTGTCAAACTCAGGCTGAGCGCGATGCGCGGTAACCGCTGGTGGACACCCATGCATCCGCCCCGCTATTCCTTGACGCGCGTGATTCGCACCACGGCGGGGATGGCGCGCACCCGCCGCATGACTTGCGCCAGATGATCGCGCGTCGTCACTTCGAGCGCGAAGTGCATCGTCGAGTACATGCCCCGTTCCTCGTCGAGGCTCAAATTGTCGATGTTGGACCCGGCATCGGCGATCGCCGATGCCACTTTGGCAAGCACACCGCGCTGATTGGCGGCGGTGACCCGAAGGCTCACCTGGAACATCTTCTCGGTATCGGTGCCCCACTCGAGATCGAGCCAGCGCTCCGGATCGGAGCGTGCGCGAAACGCGGTCGGGCAGTCGTGAATATGCACGACCAGCCCCTGCCCTTTTTTGATAAAGCCGATGATCGAATCACCGGGAATCGGATGACAGCATTTGGCGAACTGCACTGCCATACCTTCGGAACCGCGGACGACGATGGAGCCCTGCGGCTTGGTATCGTGGCGCGTTTCGTCACCGGAAATCAATTGACGCGCGACGATTGCGGCATGGCGTTTGCCAAGGCCGATATCGGCGAGGATTTCCGCGCGTGACCGTGCCCCGGAATCGCGGACGACGCGTTCCCACTGCTCGGGGGTGAGTGCGTCCACGGTCGATTCGAGCGCGCGCAACGCCTGGCTCAATAGACGTTCGCCCAGTTCGCTCGATTCTTCATTGTGGACGGTCTTCAGGAAGTGACGAATCTGCGACCGCGCCTTGCCGGTCTTGAGATAGCTCAGCCAGATCGGATTCGGGTGCGCGTGACTGGCGGTAACGATCTCGACCCGGTCACCATTCTTGAGCTCGGTACGAAGCGGCACGAGATCGCCATTGATCTTTGCCGCAACGCACCGATTGCCGATATCGGTGTGCACCGCGTAGGCGAAGTCCACCGGCGTGGCGCCCCGCGGCAGTGCGAGGATCTTGCCGGCTGGGGTAAACACATAGACGTCATCCGGGAAGAGATCGACCTTGACGTGCTCCAGAAACTCCGCCGAATCGCCACTCATGTTCTGCAGCTCAAGGAGTGACTGCAGCCACTTCGTCGTGCGCTGTTGAACGTCGGAGAATTTCTCCTTGCCGTCTTTATAGAGCCAGTGCGACGCCACACCCGATTCGGCGATACGGTGCATTCCCCAGGTGCGAATCTGAATCTCGATCGGCGTCCCGAACGGACCGATGAGGGTCGTGTGCAGTGACTGGTATCCGTTTGACTTCGGTATCGCGATGTAGTCCTTGAATTTTCCCGGCACCGGCTTGTAGAGCGCGTGCAGTGCACCGAGTGCGAGATAGCAGGCCGGAATATCGTCCACGATCACGCGAAATCCGTAGATGTCCAGCACCTGCGAGAAGGTCAGTCGTTTCTCGACCATCTTCTCGTAGATGCTGTAGAGATGCTTTTCCCGACCGACCACCTGCTGTTTGACGCCGGCTTCATCCAGTTGTTTCTTGATGGCCTTCAACACCCGGGCGATGAGTTCGCGGCGGCTGCCGCGCGCGACCTTCAGCGCCTTGGAGAGCACTGCAAAGCGTAGTGGAAACAGAAATTGAAACGAGAGTTCCTGCAACTCGCGGTAAATCGAATCAAGGCCGAGACGATTGGCGATCGGGCCATAGATGTCGATCGTTTCGCGGGCAATGCGCCGGCGCTTTTCGGCGGGCACCGCCTCGAGCGTTCGCATATTGTGCAAACGGTCGGCCAGCTTGATGAGAATGACGCGGACATCGCGCGCCATCGCAAGCAGCATCTTCCGGAAATTCTCGGCTTGTGCGTCTTGCTGGGTCTGGAATTCGAGGCGGTCCAACTTCGAGACGCCGTCGACCAGATCGGCGACCGACTTGCCGAATTTGACGGTGATTTCTTCTTTGGAGACGTGCGTGTCTTCGACGACATCGTGCAGCAGGGCCGCAATCAGCGTTTGCGCATCGAGTTGCCACTGCGAGAGGATCTCGGCAACCGCGATCGGATGTGAGATATACGGCTCACCGCTTTTCCTGAACTGGCCCCGGTGGGCTTCTTCGGCCAGATGGAACGCATCGTCTATCCGGGCGAGATCGGCCGGTTTGAGATAGGCCGAAAGAGTCTGCTGAAGCTCAGCAATATGACCCAAGGCCATCCTCGCATGACGTGCGTACTCCGCCGCGTGCCGCGCTGCCTGAAACGGGCCGGCTGCGTAGGATTGGGGCGTGCGGGTCGCCGATCAAATTAGCCCTGCGAGTGGACGCGCTTCAGCATCTCGATGCCGATACGTCCGGATGCCACTTCGCGCAAGGCGGTGACGGTGGGCTTATCGCGCTGCGCATCGACGAGTGGTTCGGCGCCCTGTGCGAGCTGACGCGCGCGATAGGTCGCCGCGAGCGTCAACTGAAAACGATTCGGGATACGCGCCAGACAATCTTCAACGGTAATACGGGCCATGATGGTTCTCGCTAGGTTAGGTATGAATCGATGCCGGCGCGCAGGGATTGATCGCACCGCGAGCCGTACGGTGCTTGGGAAAACTACGTCTCGCCCCTGCGTGCCTGGGCCGATTCTGCAGGCGTTGAGAACGCAGGTATCGAGGACAATGGTAATGAGAACAATTCGGGGTGCCGCATTTGCTGCCGCGCCGTTGCCAACCGCGCTGCGCGCATGATCGCGAGCAGATCGTCCCTCGCAACATCGAACGTCTCGTTGATCATAACATGGTCGAATTCAGGCGCATGACTGATCTCAGTGGTGGCGGCCGCCAAACGCCTGCGGATGGTTGCATCAGAATCTTGCCCGCGGGCGCGCAGCCGCCTCTCAAGCTCTTCCAGCGATGGCGGCAGGATAAAGATGGCAACGGCGTCCGGGAATTTCCGGCGCACTTGCCTCGCGCCCTGCCAGTCGATCTCGAGGACGATGTCGACATCCTGACTGCGTGCCGTCTCGATTTGCTTGCCGGACGTTGCATAAAAGTTGCCGTGGACCTCGGCGCTTTCCAGAAACTCACCGGCCCTTTGCATCGCCTGGAATGACGCCAGATCTACAAAAAGATATTCGCGCCCGTTCTGTTCGCCCGGGCGCGGAGAGCGCGTCGTATACGAAACGGAAAGGCGCAGCCGGCGATCGACCGCCAGCACCGCGTTGACGAGTGACGACTTCCCCGCCCCCGACGGCGCGGCCACGATGAATAGCATTCCGCGTAACATGTTTGTGATCACGTTACTCCAGATTTTGAACCTGCTCGCGAATCTGCTCGATCGACAGTTTGAACTCGACCGCGGCCTCCGATAGCTCGCGGGCCACCGATTTCGAGCCAAGCGTATTGGCCTCTCGATTGAGCTCCTGCATCAGGAAGTCTAGGCGTTTTCCGACCGCGCCACCCTTGGCCAGCACGCGTTCTACCTCATCCAAGTGGGCGGAGAGGCGAGATAGTTCCTCTGCGACATCGATCCGCACGCCAAACACGGCGATCTCTTGACGGATGCGGTCATCGTCTTGCGTGCTGAGGGCCTCCCGCAATTTGCTGGCGAGTTTTTCCTGATAGGCCGCAATCGCCTGCGGGATGATGGGTTCGAGGGTGCTCAGTCGAGTGCGCATTTGCCGAGTCCGCTGGGTGATGGTCTCCCCAAGCTTGGCGCCTTCCCGTTCGCGGGTCGCCGTAAGCTCGTCGAGTGCTGCCCGGAGCAGTGCAACCCCCTCACCGCGCAGCGCGTCGGAGGTCGCGGCACTATCGGCGATGATTCCCGGCCAACTGATGACCTCCGAGACGCGCATCGGTTGCACATCCGGCATAACGCGGCGCACCTCCGTGGCCAGCCGCGCGAGCCGCTCAAGCGCCGTCTGATCGACGGCGATCTTCTCATCGGCAAGGGGCCGGAGCGTATAGGAGAGCCGGCAATCGACCTTGCCACGGCCAATGCGCGCGCTGATTAATTCGCGAAACTGCGCTTCCACCGCACGGAATTCATCAGGTATGCGAAACCCGATATCCAGGAATCGGCTGTTCACGCTGCGAAGCTCAAGTTGCACGGCACCTTGCGGCAGTTCACGCGCAACGGTGGCGTAACCGGTCATGCTATGAATCATAGAATCTGGTCTTTTTACGCATACGTCTGAGTGAGTTCTCTGGGCATAATCCGGGGATCAACTAAGACGCCGATTCAAAGCGACGCCAAACGGCCTTAATTTAGGGGAGTATGAGGGGATGTCTCTCCTCATTTTGCAACAGGTTCAAAACAGCGACTCGCACGTTTTCAACACACCGCAATCTTAGCCGTGAATTCAGCCGCAAACCCGCGAGTCATGCCAACGCAAGCGAATCATTCTTTGCCCGCCGGCTACCGGTTGCACGTATACGAGATCGAGAAGGTCTTGTCTTCGGGGGGGGGGGATTTCGATCGTCTATCTCGCCAAGGATGAAGCGGGCGAGCGCATCGCCATCAAGGAATATCTGCCAAGTTCGCTGGCGCTCCGCGGTGAGCATGAAGTTACGCCGGTGGTCTCGGATGAAAATCTCGCCACGTTTCGCTACGGCATGAAGTGTTTTTTTGAGGAGGGACGGGCGCTCGCTGGGTTATCGCATCCGAACATCATTCGCGTAATGAATTTCTTTCGCGCCAATGAAACCGTCTACCTCGTCATGAAATACGAACGTGGGCGCACGCTGCAGGAGCATGTGCAGGTGAAGAAAGGCAACGTCCGCGAAAACTTCATTCGCCGCGTCTTCACGATGTCGCTCAATGGATTGCGCGAAGTGCATGCCAACAAGTTGCTGCACCTCGATCTGAAGCTGGCCAATATCTATATCCGTACCGACCACACGCCGGTCTTGGTCTATTTCGGCGCGGCACGCCAGACGCTCACGCAAGGTCAGTTCAAGCTGAACCCGATGTACACCCCAGGGTTCGCCTCACCTGAGCAGTACAAGAATCGCGAACTCATGGGGCCGTGGAGCGATTTGTACAGCATCGGGGCGGCCATGTATGCCTGCGTCGCCGGCGGCGCGCCGCCTGCGGCGGATCAACGCATCGAGCGGGACAAATACATTCCGGCGATCAAGCAGTTTGCCGGCCGCTACACCGAACAGCTGCTGAAGACGATCGACTGGTGTCTGCAACTGGGTTACCTCAAACGCCCGCAAAGCGCGGTGGCACTGCAAAAGGTCTTGCTGCGCGAAAAGGATCCGGAGGTGCCGAGTCGCCGTACGTTCGTGAACAACCTGCGCGGCGCGCTCACCCGGCCGGCACGCTGGTAACGGCAACGGGCAAGGTTCGGTCATGCGGTTTCTCATCTACCAAGACAGCCGGCT
The DNA here is from genome assembly GCA_009693235.1 of Betaproteobacteria bacterium. Taxonomy (GTDB): domain Bacteria; phylum Pseudomonadota; class Gammaproteobacteria; order Burkholderiales; family SG8-39; genus SHXR01. The sequence goes on from SHXR01000017.1 coordinate 13,196, forward strand.
GGGCGGCCGTAAAAACAACGAGGATCGTCTCGGTTATTCATACAGCAAAGAAGCGTTGTTGATGGTGGTGGCCGATGGCATGGGTGGCCATCTGCATGGCGAAATCGCGGCTGAAATCGCGGTGCAAACGATCGTTCAGGCGTTCCAACGCGAAGCGCAACCGAAGCTTGCCGATCCGCAGCGCTTTCTCATCGACGCCATCACCATGGCGCACCTCGCTATCATTGGTCTTGCCGCGGCACGCCAACTTCCCGAAACGCCTCGCACGACATGCATCGCCTGCATAGTCCAGGACGGTGCGGCGCATTGGGCGCATGTCGGCGATTCGCGGCTTTATCTTGTCCGCGACGGCCGTATCGAAGTGGTCACGAAAGACCACTCGCGCGTGCAACTACTGGTGGACGCCGGTCGGGTGCGTCCCGAGGCCATGCTGGTCCATCCGGAGCGGAACAAAATTTTCAATTGCCTCGGTCAGATGCATTTGCCGCGCATCGACCTGTCGCGAAAGACCGCGCTCAATTACGACGACACCCTATTTCTCTGCAGCGACGGATTTTGGGGCCCGCTGCCGCCAAGCCTGATGGTCGATGCGCTGCAACGCAACAACATCCTGAAGTCGATGTCTGAGTTGATCGACGCGGCCGAATTGCGAGCCGGCAACGAGGCGGACAATATTTCAGTGGTCGCGATGACCTAGCGGGATGCGTCTGATCCGGCTGATGGCGGCATCGCGACCAAAGATCTTGCCGACGGCCATCACGAAACGCATCTGGCGCCGGCGGGCGTCGAAGCCGGTATGCAAGGCACCTTGGCGCTTACCAATGAAGATATCGCGAGTGCCATCAACGAGATCCGCAGTGTTCTCGCCAAAGCGCAGCGATGATCGATCGCTCCTCGCCGGCATCTTTATGAGATGCGTTCTAATCCACTACACTCGCGCCCCATTCAACGATTAGATTCGATCTGCCATGCGCCCCTCCGGACGTCGCCTTGATGAGCTCCGCCCCGTCACACTGACACGTCGATTCACCCAGCACGCCGAAGGCTCGGTGCTGGTCGAATTCGGCGCGACGAAAGTCCTTTGCACCGCATCGGTCGAAGAAAAGGTACCCCCCTTTCTGCGCGACAAGGGTGAGGGATGGGTCACCGCGGAGTACGGCATGTTGCCGCGATCCACGCATACACGCTCCGATCGTGAAGCCACGCGCGGCAAACAGTCGGGGCGCACCCAGGAAATTCAGCGATTGATCGGACGCAGCCTGCGCGCCGTGGTGGACATGAAGGCGCTTGGCCCGCGTTCGATCCAGATCGATTGCGATGTTCTGCAGGCCGACGGTGGCACGCGTACCGCTGCCATTACCGGTGCCTATGTGGCGATGCATGACGCGGTGGATTGGCTGCTGAAGCGCTCCCTCATTGACGCCTCGCCGATTCGGGATGCGGTGGCTGCGGTATCGGTCGGGATTTATGCAGGCGCTGTGGTTCTCGATCTCGATTACGCCGAAGATTCGGCATGCGAGACCGACATGAATGTCGTGATGACCGGATCGGGCGGGTTCGTCGAAGTACAGGGCACCGCCGAGGGCGCGCCGTTTTCCAGAGCGCAGATGAGTGACTTGATGGCGCTGGCGGAAACCGGTATTCAAGCGCTCGTTGGCAAGCAGCGCGCGGTGCTCGGACGATGAGACAGTTGTTACTGATTCGCTTACTGTCCAAACCAGGTCCGCACTCACGATGAAGCGAATCGTCCTGGCCTCATCGAATAGCGGAAAGTTACGCGAATTTCAGCAGCTCCTCGCGTCTGTGGGAATGGAAGTCGTTCTGCAGGGGGCACTCGGTGTTCCCGACGCGGAAGAGCCCCACGCGACCTTCGTGGAAAATGCACTCGGCAAGGCGCGGCACGCCGCCATGCGGACCGGTTTGCCGGCACTGGCTGATGATTCAGGGATCGTGGTCGAGGCACTGGCTGGCAAGCCGGGCGTGCACTCGGCGCGTTTTGCCGGTGAACCGCGTGCCGATGATCGTAACAACGCTCATCTGATCGAATTGATGCGCCACCATCGCGATCGGCGCGCGCACTATTACTGCGTCATCGTGTTGGTTCGCCATGCGGCGGATCCTGAACCGCTCATTGCTGATGGTCGCTGGCATGGCGAAGTGATCGATACCCCGCGCGGGGCGGGCGGCTTCGGCTACGACCCGTACTTTTTACTTCCCAGTCTGGGCTTGACGGCGGCCGAGATGACTGCAACCGACAAGAACCGTGTCAGCCATCGTGGCATCGCGGTGCAGCGCTTGTTGGCGTTGTTGCAAGGGCGCGCGTAAAGCCGGCATTTTATAGAAAGCGTTAATTGGATCCAATACTACTTTTGAAGGCGTTGCTACTCGGTGTGGTCGAGGGACTTACCGAGTTCTTGCCGATATCGAGCACCGGCCATTTGATCCTTGCTGCCGATCTCCTCAACCTGAATAACGAGAAGGGCAAGGTCTTTGAGGTCTTCATCCAAACCGGCGCGATGCTGGCGATCGTGTGGGAGTATCGCAGGCGGCTATGGGATGTCGTCACCCGTTCCGTCTACGAGCGCCGTGCACGCCAATTTATCCTGAATATCGGCATTGCCTTCATTCCCGCAGCAGTCCTTGGGCTGGCCGTGGGCAGCATCATCAAGCTGCATTTATTCAAGCCGGTACCGGTCGCGGCGGCCTTCATCGTCGGTGCGCTGATCATCTTGTGGGCCGAACGGCGCCGGCAATCGGTGCGCGTCCAAACTGTCGAAGACATGAGCTGGCTCGATGCGCTGAAAGTCGGCTGCGCGCAATGCTGTGCGTTGATTCCGGGCACATCACGGTCGGGGGCCACGATCATCGGCGGCATGCTCTTTGGGTTGTCCCGCAAAGCAGCGACGGAATTTTCATTCTTTCTGGCGATTCCGACGCTGATCGCAGCCGGCGGCTACGACCTCCTCAAGAATCGTGCGTTGTTCAGCTTTGATGATGTGCCAATGATGAGCGTGGGACTCATTGCATCATTCGTCTCAGCGTTTGTCTGCGTGCGCTGGTTGTTGCGCTATATCGCGACCCACGACTTCACGATCTTTGCCTGGTACCGCATCGTGTTCGGCGTCGTTGTGCTGTTGACTGCCTGGACCGGTCTGGTGAGGTGGGGCGTATTGTAGGGTTGTCTTCCTAGAACGCTGCAACTGCCCCGTCGCTGCGCGGATCGAAACCGCCTTCGAACGAACCATCGGCATGCCGCACAATGGCGCCTGCGTGTCCCATGGTTTCGTCGAACTCCTTTAACACCTCGACATCATGTCCGCGGCGGCGCAGTGCATCGATGACGGCCGCTGGGAAGCGCGCTTCGAGCTTGAGCGTGTCGGTGACTTGTCCCCAGGTCCGACCCAGCAACCAGCGCGGCGCCGTCACAGCGGCCTGGGGTGACATGCCGTAGAGCGCATAGCGGGTGAACACCGCACTTTGCGACTGCGGCTGCCCATCGCCACCCATGTTGCCGAATACCATCGTCCGCCCGTCCTTGAAGTGGGCAAGGGCGGGATTCAAGGTGTGGAAAGGTTTGCGACGCGGCATGAGCGCGTTGAGGGCACCTGGCTTGAGTGAAAAGCTGCAGCCGCGGTTCTGCCATGTGATCCCGGTTTCGGCCAATACGATGCCCGCCCCAAACTCGTGATAGAGACTCTGGATAAAACTCACCGCCCGACCCGCCCCATCGATTACGCCCATCCAGATCGTATCGCCCGGCCCGACGCCCGTTCCCCAGGGGGCAGCTTTGGTGGCATCGATGCGTGCGGCGAGTTCCTGGATGTGCGTGCGTTCCAGAAACTCGCGGGGATCAACCGTCATATACGCCGGATCGGTGATATAGCGATCCCGAATACGAAATGCGTGTTTGACCGCCTCAACGGCGAGATGAACATAGTCGGCGCTGCCGGGATCGATGCGGTCGATATGCAGCGCATCGAGAATGCCAAGGATGAGCAGCGACACCACGCCCTGCGTCGGCGCGGGCATGTTGTAGAGCGTGCCGACGCTATGTTCAAGCGATAGCGGCACGCGCCACGCCGCTTGGTTGCTTTGCAAATCATCGAGCGTCACCGGACTGCCGGCCGTGGCGAGGTCTGCGGCAATCGAGTGTGCGAGCTTGCCCGTGTAAAAGCTCGGGATGCCCTCGTTAGCCAGGGCGCGCAGGGTGGTGCCAAGCCGTGGTTGCCGGAACATTGCACCGGGCGCCGGCACGCTGCCGCCTGGCAGGTACGTTGCGGCGAAGCCGGGCTGTTGCTCGAGGTCCTGGCGTCTGCTGCGCGTGTTGTTCGATTGGCTGTCAGTGACCGGAACGCCTTGCTCCGCGTAGTAGATTGCATCTGCGAGCAGCCTGGTGAGCGGGATTTTTCCTCCCAGCGATGTGCGGCTGAATTCCAGCGCCAGGTGCCAGCCGCCGAGCGTGCCCGCCACGGTATTTGCGGCAACGCCGCCGCGAAACGGAATGGCATCGGTGATGCCGCGCGCCGCATAGTACTCACGCGTTGCGTGTTCGCCGGCCGCGCCGCAGGCATCGATGCCTCTTGGTGCTTGTCCCGGCGCGCTGAGCAGCCAGAACGAATCGCCGCCGATCGAATTCATATGCGGATAGACCACCGCAATGGTTGCGGCGGCGGCGATTATCGCCTCGACGGCATTACCCCCTTCCCGGAGGACGGCATGGGCGGATTGCGCAGCGAGGGAATGGGGCGCCACGGCCATGCCGCGGGTGCCACGAGAGGAATTCAGCATGACGCCTTTCAAAGTGAGGGCCGTCGCAGCCGACGGCAACAGGGTGCACCGCTCCATGCATTACAAGAAACAGCGCCTTGGTCGCGATGATATCCAAGCATTGCGTGTGTCCGGGCGCCTGGAAGGTCGTCGATGCGCGCACTAATGTGGTGCTTTGGTGTGGCAGAATGCACTGATCAGGTGCCTTGCCGAGTTTTCTTAGAAATTGCAAAGGCATTTTATATCAGAGAGTTATCAGGCTTTATCAGCGTGGCATGGATCATGCACCATTGCGGGCCGCTCCAATGCGGTCGTTGTGGCACACGGACCTGCGCGCACCGCGAATCACACCCATTCACATAGAAAAGAAAGGAACCCACCCATGGCGAATTCGGCCGCTGATGTGCTGAAGATGATCAAGGACAAAGAGATCAGGTTCGTCGACCTGCGATTTACGGACACACGTGGCAAGGAGCAGCACGTTACGGTTCCTTCGCATCAATTTACGCAAGACAAATTTGATAGCGGGCATGCGTTCGACGGTTCATCGATTGCGGGTTGGAAAGGCATTGAAGCCTCCGACATGCTGCTTTATCCGGCCCCTGAATCGGCACGGCTTGATCCGTTCTCGGACGAATCGACCCTCAACATCCAGTGCGACGTCATCGAGCCGTCCACCGGCAAGGGCTACGACCGCGATCCGCGCACCATCGCCAAACGCGCTGAGGCCTATCTCAAATCGACCGGTATCGGCGACACCGCCTACTTTGGCCCGGAGCCCGAATTTTTCGTGTTCGACTCGGTGACCTGGAATGTCGACATGTCCGGTTGCTTCGTGAAGATCGATTCTGAAGAAGCGCCTTGGTCGACCGGCAAGGAATACGACGGCGGCAATATGGCGCACCGCGCGCCGGTGAAGGGCGGTTACTTCCCCGTTCCGCCGATTGACACGCTGCAGGACATTCGCAATGCGATGGTGATCGCCTTGGAAGAGCAAGGTGTCGAAGTGGAGGTTCATCATCATGAGGTGGCGGCCCCGGGACAGTGCGAGATCGGCACCAAGTTCGAGACCCTGGTGAAGCGTGCCGACTGGATGCAGATCCTCAAGTACACGGTGCAGATGGTGGCCCATTCCTACGGCAAAACGGCCACGTTCATGCCGAAGCCGGTGGTTGGTGACAATGGCTCGGGGATGCATGTGCACCAGTCGGTGTGGAAGGCCGGGCAAAATCTGTTCGCCGGCAACGGCTATGCGGGTCTGTCGGATTTCGCGCTGTATTACATCGGCGGCATCATCAAACATGCGCGCACGCTGAACGCGATTACCAATCCGGGTACGAATTCGTACAAGCGCCTGGTTCCCGGCTTTGAGGCACCGATCAACCTCGCCTACTCGGCACGCAATCGGTCGGCGTCTTGCCGCATCCCCTACGTCTCGAATCCGAAAGGCCGTCGTGTCGAGGTACGTTTCCCGGATCCAACGGCCAATCCCTATCTCGCATTTGCCGCGATGTTGATGGCTGGGCTGGACGGCGTGCAAAACAAGATTCATCCGGGCGATCCGATCGACAAGAATCTCTACGAATTGCCGCCTGAGGAAGCCAAACGCGTTCCCACAGTGTGCCATTCCCTCGATATGGCGCTTGGTGAGTTGGACCGCAACCGGGAGTTCCTGACGCGTGGTGGGGTCTTTACCAATGACTTCATCGATTCGTATATCGAACTGAAGATGCAGGAAGTGACCCGCTTTCGCATGACGACCCATCCAGTTGAGTTCGATATGTACTACAGCTCGTAATACGACCGAGCGGGTGAGCCACCCCTTGCCCGCTCCTCACCGATCCCGAGATCCCCTGTGCGCTTAATGCAACCAACAGCGACTTATCACGATGGCGACGGGTTGCGCCGCGGTTCTTGTCACTGGCACGATCGGGCAAATGCGACGTGGGCCATCTCGCCAAACGGATGGTCGTTCGGGGACACTATCGTGACTTATTGTCACTCGTCGATTTGTTCCCGGCATTGCATTGCCCTAAACTCCTCCGACCTTCCCGGGAGTACGTGCGGCGATGACTTCGATTCGGATCAGTGCTTTTGCCACCCTTGCCATGTTGGCGGGCGGCGCGTGGTCACAGACGACCCAGAATGTCGTGTTTCGTTGTGTCGACGATGCCGGCCGTCCCCAGTACACCAACGTCCGCGCCGACACGGCCGGCCGGCAGTGCCATGTGGTGCAAAAAGAGGTCACGGTGATCCCGAGTGCAACGCTGGTCAAGCCGCAGCCGGCGCAGACGAGCGAGCGCATGTCCGTCGCGACATCGGCAGGCAGTCCCCTGCGGGTGGACAAGGAAACCCCAAAAGGGCGCGACAGCAGCCGGCGCAAGATTCTCGAAGACGAACTGGTTCAAAAACAGCAGCTTCTCACGCATGCGAAAAACGCCATGGCGCAGCAGGAAAGCGTACGGAACGCCGACGAGCGCAACTACCAGCGGGTGCTCGATCGCCATGCGCGCAACGTCGAAGCGCTGACCAAAGAGATCGCCAGCACGCGCTAGCAGCGTGGTTCGGCCCTGATTTCCGGGCCGCGCCGCGCGGGTGGCAGATGTGGCCGCTCGTTCGGTCACTCGCGCGGTGGTCGGCATGACTCACGACACGTATGCGTGCCTTGATCTGCTCTCCACGGCCATCGTATTGCTCGATGCCGACTTGCGGATTGTCGATATCAATAGTGCCGCCGAAGACATGTTCTCACTGTCCAGGCGCTCGCTCACCGGCCAGCCCTTATCTCGTCTGGTCACCGCCCACGGCGAACTCGGCATCAAGTTGCGCTATGCAATCGCGGAAAATCGCGGCTTCCGGCAAGAAAGTATCAGCGTGACAGGCGGCAATGGCCATGGCTCACTCCATGTCGATTGCATGGCCACACCGGCCGATGGCGAGACGGTCAAGATTGCCCTCGAACTGCGCGCGATGGATCAACAGTTGCGCGTCGAACGCGAGGCGGCGCAGCTCACGCAAAGCCAAGCCAATCGCGAGCTCATTCGCAACCTTGCGCACGAAATAAAAAATCCCCTTGGCGGATTGCGTGGTTCGGCGCAGCTCCTGGAGCGCGAACTGGATCGGTCCGATCTGCGCGAGTACACGCAAGTCATCATCAACGAGGCCGATCGCCTGCAACGATTGATGGAGCGCCTGCTCGCTCCGCACCGCATACCGGAACGAAAACCGGTCAATATTCACGAGGTCTGCGAGCGTGTGCGAAGCCTCGTGCATGCCGAGTTTCCGCAGGGTATCAACGTGGTGCGGGACTACGACGTCAGCTTGCCTGAAATCATCGGTGATCGGGAGCAGCTGATTCAAGTCGTTCTCAATATCGTCAAGAACGCCGCACAGGCCATTCTCGGCCAACCGGCGCCTGCGACCCGCCGGGGCAACATCATTTTGCGCACCCGGGCGATTCATCAAGTCACGCTTGCCAAGCGCCGGTACCGTCTGGCTTTCGATCTGCAGATTATCGACGACGGCCCGGGCATTCCAGAGACTATTCGCGATCACATTTTCTATCCGCTGGTGTCGGGGCGCGCCGATGGCCACGGCCTCGGGCTCACGCTCGCGACGAACTTCATTGAGTATCACCGCGGCGTTATCGAATGCGATAGCCAGCCCGGCCGTACGGCATTTCGGATTTTGCTGCCGATTGGTACCGACGAAACAGCGACGCAACGCGAGGTGGCGGTATGAAACCGGTATGGGTCGTCGATGACGACCGTTCGATCAGGTGGGTATTCGAGAAGGCCCTCGCGCGGGAAGGTATCGCGCATCAGACTTTCGAGGGGGCGGGGGATGTCATGCGCGCACTGGCGCTCGGATCCCCACAAGTCCTGGTCTCCGACATTCGCATGCCGGGCGCCACCGGGTTTGAGTTGCTCACCACTATCAAGGAGCGATTTCCCCGCTTGCCGGTCATCATCATGACGGCCTATTCCGACCTCGATTCGGCGGTGCAGGTTTTTCAGGGCGGCGCCTTTGAGTACTTGCCAAAGCCGTTCGATGTCGACCGCGCCATCGCGTTGATTCGCCGTGCCATGGCCGAGGGATTCGAAGAAACCGAGATACCGGCAATACCGGACGGGCCGGAAGAGATTCTTGGTCAGGCGCCGGCGATGCAGGATGTGTTTCGCGCCATCGGGCGTCTTGCGCAGTCCAATGCAACGGTGCTCATCACCGGTGAGTCGGGCACCGGCAAGGAATTGGTGGCGCGCGCATTGCACCGGCACAGTCCCCGCGCCAATCATTCATTCGTGGCGATCAACACGGCCGCGATGCAAAAAGATCTACTCGAGTCCGAACTCTTCGGTCATGAACGAGGGGCCTACACCGGCGCGCAGGCGTTGCGGCGCGGGCGCTTCGAACAGGCCGAGGGCGGCACCTTGTTTCTCGACGAGATCGGCGACATGTCACCCGATTTGCAGACGCGACTGCTGCGCGTGCTGGCCGATGGGCAATATTATCGCGTCGGCGGCCATGCTCCGTTGCGTGCGGATGTGCGGGTGATCGCGGCCACGCACCAGGATCTCGAGCAGCGGGTGCGTCGGGGGGAGTTTCGTGAAGATCTCTATCATCGGCTCAATGTGATTCGCCTCCGACTGCCGTCCTTGCGCGAGCGGCGCGAGGATGTGCCGGCGCTGGCACGCCACTTTCTCGCCAAGAGTGCACGCGAATTGGGCGTGGAGCCAAAGCGCCTGTCACCCGAGGCGATGCGGTTTCTGGCGGCGTATCGCTTCCCGGGCAACGTCCGGGAACTGGAAAATATGTGCCGTTCGGTGACGGTGATGGCACCGGCGCAGTCGGTCGAGATCAATGATCTGCCGGTAGAGATCCAATCGACCTCGACGATGTCCCCGGAAGCGGTATGGACCACGGTGCTGGAAAGTGCCGTGAATCTCGCGTTGTCGCTTGGCGAACGTGATTTGATGGATCGCATGATGCGCGAATTCGAGGGCGTGCTGATTCGCCGTGCCCTGCAACACACGGCGGGGCGTCGGATCGAGGCGGCGCAGCTGCTTGGCATTGGGCGCAATACGATCACCCGCAAGATCAACGAACTCGGGCTGGACGCCAAGGCGGAAGACGTCGCGCAGTAGCGGCGCGTTCCGGCTCGTTCGGATCGATCGCCGCTAGTGTCCTGCGTCAGCCGACGTTCACGGTCTAGAATTGCCATCTAGCCAGAACGAAAGATGCCCATGTCGATGCGCGCGAAGCTTGCCACCCTAATCGATGAGTCGAAAGATCGATTCCGCATCGATCGCGCCGTCTATTCCGATCCCGATGTGTTCGAAGCTGAGCTCGACTGCTTTTATGAGGGCAATTGGTTGTATCTCTGCCACGAGAGCCAGATCAAACAGCCGGGCGAATACTTCGCGACGCAAATGGGGCGCCAGCCGGTCTTTATCGTGCGCCAACAAGATGGCGGTGTTGGCGGGTTTATCAATGCGTGTGCGCATCGGGGTGCAACCTTGGTCCCAACCCAAAACGGCAAGGTACGCGCGTTCACCTGCCGCTTTCATGGCTGGGTGTTCGCTCTGGATGGCCGCTGCATGAAGATCAAGAATGAAGAGTCGGGCGCCTATGCCAATCCCGACTGCCGCGCCGAATGGAGCCTTACCCCGATTCCTCGCATCGAGAGTTATCGCGGCTTCGTGTTCGGTAGCCTGCGCGCCGATGTTGCTCCGCTTGGTGACTATCTCGGGCCGACCCGGCCATGGATTGATCTGATGGTCGATCAATCGCCCGATGGTTTGGAAGTGCTGCCCGGCTCGTCCACCTATGTGGTGCGCGGCAACTGGAAGATGCAAGCCGAAAATGGTGTCGATGGCTATCACGTCTCGACGGTGCATCGGGTGTTCGCCGCGACGGTGGCAAACCGTGAGGCCAAGCTCGGCTTATCCGGCATCGAGCGCACCGAGTCCGGGCGCCTCACCGGCAATGTCGCATCCGGCGGCTACGATTTCGGCAATGGGCATATGGCGATCTGGGCGCAGCACACCGACCCGACCAAGCGGCCGATCTACCTGCAAAAGGAACGATTGGATCGCGAGTTCCCGGTTGCCAAGGTCGATTGGATGATCAATCGTGGCCGCAACTTGTATCTTTTTCCGAACCTTCTGCTCATGGACAATCCGTCCTCACAGATTCGCACCATTCAACCGGTGAATTGTGATCGCGCTGAAGTAACCGTTCGCTGCGTCGCGCCGATCGGCGAGAGCAAGGCCGCCCGCACCGCCCGACTGCGAAAGTTTGAGGACTTCTATCTCACCACCGGCATGGCAACTTCAGACGACCTGGCCGCGCTCGAAGCCACCCATGTGGGTGGGTATGGCAAAACGGCGCGCTGGAACGACTTCGCGCGCGGCGCCAAGGCCAACATCATGCACGGCGCCGAGGACAAAGATGCCGCATCGATTGGCTCGGAACCTGCGGCCAGTACTAACAATTGGGACCACGAGATCATGTATCGGGGCTTCTACCGGAATTGGCGGCAGCGCCTGCTGGAGCGCGCATGACGTTCCCGACCATCGACGCTGCGGCCAGCGCCCTCGTCCTGCAAGAAGCCTTGCTGCTGGATGAAAAAAAATGGGCGGCATGGCTGGGTCTCTACACTGACGACGCGATGTTCTGGGTACCCGCTTGGAAGAGTGAGTTGGAGACGACGAGCGACCCCGATAATGAATTGAATCTCTTATACCTGCGCGGCCGTGCAGGTCTGGAAGACCGTGTGTTTCGCATCGAGGCGGGCGACTCGTTTGCTTCCGTGCCGCTCGATCGCACCGTTCATGTGGTGGGCGGCGCGCTGGTCACCGGCGAGTCGAACGGCGAACTCGAGGTCGCGGCCAGTTGGCTCTGTCATGTCTACGGTATTCGCGGCAGCTTTACCCGTGGTGGGCGCTATGAGTACCGGCTTCGCCAAACCGCTAGCGGCTTCAAGATCGCCCGCAAGAAAATCATCATGATCGACGACAAGTTGGAAGGGCCGGTGGATGTCTTTCACGTTTAGGTGCACGTGCACATTTCACTTTTCACAGACTATATACGTCCAACTTCGCCGGCAAATAATCGTTCAGCAGAATGATCTTCTTTCGTGCGATCAGCCAAGTCGCTCCGTGCAAGACGAGAGTGTGTTCATAGCGCCCAAAAAAAATCTCGACGGTCTTGTCTTTGGGTGAGAACTGATGGGTGGTGAAGTTGGCATGCACCTTGATGCATGTCTCGCTTGCGGCGTCGCCAAGCAGAATATTGGTCACCGCATGCTGCGTGCGGGGTAGCACGAACGACGCGACTGAACGATTGGAGCGAGCGCGCCAGATACGATCTTCCAATCCCGCGCGCTTTGCGTAGTAGATGAGCGAGATCTCGCGGCGCGGGTCCTCGGTTGGGGCATGTTCCCCTTTCCAGGCCGGCACCCAGTACTCGCAGTCCTCCGTAAATTGGGCGGTCCACTCGTCCCAGCGCTGCGTGTCGAGATAGAGCGCCTCGCGATAGAGGACCTCAGTCGCGATTGCAAGCAAGTCCGTGTTCATCACTTGGCGCCCGCCTTCATCAAGCGGAGCCATTCCCGGTAGCTCGCGTGGAAAATAGTTTCATCCTGAATGTCGTGCGGGCCGTGTTGGCTCGTCACCGGCGTAATCCCGATCGTCTTGGCATAGTCGTCGGCGCCACGTTGCACGGCGGTGATGCCGCGTGCATAACCTTGCTGCCAATTGATCGAGTGTGCGCGATAGCCGGTCTGGCAGTCCTCATAGCAAGTTGTATCGTCCGGCGTTGCTAGGCCGCTTACATTAAAAAAATCTTCATACTGCCGGATGCGAAAGGTACGGGTATGGTCCGACTCGCCGATTGGGGCGAGGCAATAAATCCGCATCTCTGTTTTATCCACGGCGAGCGGCCGGATCACCCGCATCTGCAGCGAGGCGTTCTCCGCGATTTGCACGTTAGGGTACAGTGTCAAATTGCGCGAATAAAGCATCCATTCGGCCTTGATGGCGCCGACCCGCTGTTTGATTTCGTCGATCATCGGAAAGAGCGGACGAATCTGCGGCGTGGCGTTCTGGGCCCAGATGACGGCATGCCCGTAATCGAACGTAAAGCTGCCGCGTGTGATGGCGGCGGATCGGTAGGCGGCAAAATCGAGCGCCTCCAACTGATTGGCGGACTCGCCGCTACGCCGGCGCTCCACGATCTTCACGAAACTAGAATGCGCGGACAATACGTGATAGACATCGACGCAATTTTCGATCTGCAGCTTCCAATTCCCGTTGAAGGTGTAGGTCGATGAACCGGGCACAAGCTCGACACCATGCGGGCTTTGATCGACCACGAGGTCGAGGAAAAAGCGCGTGTCGCCCAGATGCTGTGGAAGGGGTGGCGCATCGGCGTTCAAACAGCCAAAGAGAAATCCGCGGTAGTTGCCAAACTTGGCGATGGCAGCAAGGTCATGGCTGTCCCGATCAAAGGCCGCGCTGTATTGGCCGTGTTGGCGGTCACGGACGTCGAGATTCTTGCCGGCGCTGTCGTACGCCCAGCCGTGATACGGGCATACATGGTACTTGGCGTGTCCTTGTTCATGCGGGCACACCGTTGCACCGCGATGGCGGCAGCTGTTGAGAAAGGCACCGAGCACGCCTGTGGCATCACGCATGATCACGACTGGTTGGCGTCCGATCCATGTTGTGAAGTAATCGTGCGGATTGGGCGCCTGCGAAGCCAAGCCGAGAAACACCCAGCTGCCCTCGAAGATGTGCTTCATTTCCAGATCGAAAAGCGTCCGATCGCGAAACAGATCGCGATGCACATTGAACTCGCCATCACCAACCCGGTCGATGACAAATTGATCGAGATCTCGTCCAGTCATTGCTTACTCCACAAACGCAATCGTGCAGTGCATTGTTTCGCCGGCGGGGACTGCCATGCTAGCTTGCGTATCACGAGTAAGGCGCGTCGTGGCAAAGCCGCCGTCCCGCACGACCTGTTCAGCGCGATGCAAGTCTTGCACTTTGATGGTCAGCATCGCCATGTAGTCGGCAAGCGGCCGACCTGCGGAGTCAATCGGGGCACATGCGAGTGGACCGAGGTCCGCAGCTAGCGTCTGCGCCGTGATTAACTCGAGTTCCGCATGGCCGAGGGTGATGCGCGCGCAGGCGGGTGTGCAAACGACTGCAGGTACGCCAAGAATTCGTTCGTACTGCGCCATTTCCTGCATCGGTGCCGGCACGACAATCGTAAATTTGACGATCGCGCGGGCCCCATTGCGATGGGACTGAAACGGTGGATGCCAAACCAGATGCGGGGTCTCATGCTGACAATAATAGACGCGCCCGCCCGCTAGCGCGCCGCGCGGAAAGCGCACGGTGGTGAATCGCGCTTCTTCCTCGGCCTGCCCCCCTGGGAGCCTCACCTTGCGGGCTAATGTTTCTGGCGCGCTGACTGGTAATCCCTTGGTGGCCAATTCGCGATGGACGCCATGCGCATCGTCGGTACGCAGCACGAGACCGTCCAATCCAATCGGCGCATCCAAGAGATCCGGTCGAATCGCTTGGCCGGACGGTGGCCATCCGATGAGTTCGAAATAGTCCTGCTCGAAGACCATCAAGTGATTGCATGAACCGGCCGAGTGGAAGCTGCGCTCGGTCAGCGTGAATCCCATGCGCGTGAAGATTGAGGCCGCCTCGTCGATGCGATCGCGAACGCTGATCACTGCATGGTCAAGCGGACAATTGGTAGGCGAGGGCACTCAGCGATCCTGCGCTTGCGCAGAGCCGATCAGTCGGTCTGGCCAGCGGGCTTAAAGATCAAGCACGGCATAAACGGGCGCATGGTCTGACGGGCGCTCAAGTTTTCGTGGTGCGAGATCGATCGCGCATGATCTGCACTGCTTGACGATCGCATCGGACACGAGAATATGGTCGATGCGCAGGCCCAGATTGCGCTTGAAGCCGTTCATCCGGTAGTCCCACCAGGTGAAGGATTTGTCGGCCTGCTCGAACAGTCGAAAGCTGTCATGCAAGCCAAGCGTGAGGAGCCTTTGGTAGGCGGCGCGCTCGGGCTCACTACAAAGGATCTGGCCTGCCCACTGCTTTGGGTCATGGACATCGCGATCATCTGGCGCGATGTTGTAGTCGCCCACAACGATTAGCTTTGGATAACGGGCAAGTTCTGCCTTCAGCCATTGCGAAAGCGCGCCGAGCCAACGAAGCTTGTATTCATACTTGTCCGCGCCCACGGCCTGGCCGTTTGGCACATAACAGCAGATCACTCGTACATCGCCCAATGCGCACGCGAGCACACGTTTTTGCTCGTCAGCGAAGTCCGGAATATTGCGGACCACATCAGTGGCCTCGATGCGGCTGAGTATCGCAACGCCGTTATAGGTCTTCTGGCCCAGGAACAGCGCCTGGTATCCCGCCGCTTCGATTTCTGCGCGCGGGAACACCGCGTCCTCTATTTTCAATTCCTGGAGGCAGAGCGCGTCGGGTTGCTGCGTTGCCAGCCAGTCGAGGACATGTGGCAGGCGGACTTTGAGGGAGTTGACGTTCCAGGTGGCGATCTTCATCCGCCACATTGTAGGGAATGTCGGACTTGGATGTCGCAGCAGCTAGGGATACGTTGATTAAGCTATTTTGCGCAATCGGCGCCACCATATTTAGTCCGCGTAGCGTCCCTTGGGTCGCGGCACGCCTGCAGAATCATTTTTATATCGCCGGCAGGTTGCGCCGACGACGGCGTGCCTGCAACAGCTTTCTTCGCTTGGCCTGGAGCGGCCGATTTTGCATAGCCGGCGGCATCGAGCGCGCCGCTATACATGCTCGCTTCGAAACCCTTGTTGATTTGTTTCCCAACGCGAAGCATCGGAAGCTCGGCGCCGCCCGCCAACTTCACCAGCTCGTCGTGCTGCTTGGCATCGGTAATCGACACCTCAGAATACGGAACACCGCGCTTGTTGAGGTAATTGCGGGCGTTATCACAAGGTGCGCCGCACTTGGGCGCGGTGTAGAGCGAGACCGGAAAGTTTTCGCGGCAACCTGATTTTCGTAGCTCAATCCGCCCGCTTCCGCGGCGGGAGCCGCTAAGGCGCGCTTTTTGGTCTTGACGTTGCGGTCCGTGGGCGCGGTGTCGGTGTAATGCACTTTGCCGTTCACATCGACCCAACGATAGAGACCGTCCGCCGCGGCGGATATCGAAACCAAGGCCAAGCTTAAGGTGAATATTGCTCGCAACATCGCTGTTCTCCCGATTCGTTGGGCCGCGCAGCGATGCAATCACTGTTCGGCGTTATGCAGGCACCATGCCGCTGTGCCGAAGCAGCGCTTCGACATTCGGCTCACGTCCACGAAATGCCTTGAATGATTCGATCGCGGCCCGGCTTCCCCCAACGGCAAGAATCTCATTCCAGAAACGCTCGCCGGTGGCTGGGTCGAGGACCCCGTTCTCTTCGAACAGGCTATACGCGTCCGCCGACAACACTTCCGCCCATTTGTAGCTGTAGTAACCCGCCGAGTACCCGCCCGAAAAAATATGGCCAAAACTATTCGGGAAACGGTTGTACGCAGGCGGATGGATGACGGCGACTTGCGCACGAACCTCCGCGAGTAGATCCAGCGGTGTTTTCGTTCCTCGCGGATCGAATTGCTGGTGGATCAGCATGTCGAACATCGCCAGCTCGATCTGCCGCACGGTCGCCATGCCGCTCTGAAAATTTTTTGCCGCCACCACCTTCTCGAATAACGGCTTGGGCAACGCTTCTCCGGTGTCGATATGGGCGGTCATGTGACGCAGTATCTCCCACTCCCAGCAGAAGTTTTCCATGAACTGGCTGGGGAGTTCGACCGCGTCCCATTCGACGCCGCGAATTCCCGAAACTTGCGGTTCATCAACCCGGCTCAGCAGATGATGCAGGCCATGCCCGAATTCATGGAAGAGCGTATTCACATCATCATGAGTGAGAAGCGCGGGCTTGCCGCCGATCGGCGCCGAAAAATTGCAGACAAGATAGGCAACCGGCGTCTGGATGCCGCTCGCCAGACGCCGGCGCACGATGGCCTCATCCATCCACGCGCCGCCCCGCTTCGATTCGCGCGCGTACGGGTCAAGATAGAACTGACCGATCGTCGCGCCGTTCCGACCGCGCACCCGGAAGAATCGCACCGAGGGGTCCCATGTTTCGGCCTGATCCGGCTCAGTCGTGATGCCATATAGAGTCTGCACGACGCGAAACATCCCTTCCAGCACCTTGGGCTCCGGAAAGTATTGCTTCACTTCCTGTTCAGAAAACGCATAGCGCTTGGCACGCAGTTTTTCCGACGCGTAGGCGATATCCCAGGATTCCAACGTCGAGAGTTTCAATTCTTCTCGCGCGAACGCACGCAATTCATCCATGTCGCGCTGGGCAAAGGGCAGCGACTTGGTGGCCAGATCGCGCAGGAACGCGAGCACTTGTTCCGGATCCTTCGCCATCTTTGGGATCAGCGAAATTTCCGCGAAGTCGTGATAGCCAAGCAGCTTCGCTTCGTCGGCACGCAATTCGAGAATGCGCCCGATGAGCGGTGTGTTGTCGAGTTCTTGTTTGCCGAATTCGGCCGCGCGGGTGGCGTGCGCACGATAGAGCTCTTCGCGCAGGGCGCGGTGGTCCGCATATTGCATTACCGGCAAATAGGAGGGCAATTGCAACGAGAGCTTCCAGCCGGTCTTGCCGTCGCGTTCTGCCGTGGCACTAAAGCCTTCCAGGACATCTGCCGGGACACCGGCCAAGTCTTCCTTTCGCTCGATCAGTTTGTCGAACGTGTTGGTGGCATCGAGGATGTTCTCGGAGAACCGCGTCTGCAGTTTGGCGAGTTCGGCCTGGATCTCGGTGTAGCGCGTCTTGTCCGCATCGGCGAGCTCCGCGCCGGATAAACGAAAATCGCGGATCGCATGATCGATGATGCGCTGCTGCGAGCGATTCAAGGTGGCGAAAGTGGCGCCGGCACGCAATGCTTTGTACTTCTCGAAAAGCGCGAGGTTTTGCCCTAGCTCGGAGAAGTAATCGACGACCTTCGGTTGATTGGCGTTGTAGACCTCGCGTAATGCCGGGCTATCCAGCACGCCATGCAAGTGACCGACCACGCCCCAAGCCCGTTCCAGTCGCTCATGCACATTGGCATGCGGCAAGACGAAATCATCCCATGTGGCCGGGACGTCTGGATTGGTCAGTTGCGCATCGGCGGCACGGCACTCGGCCAGCAAGGTGTCGACCGCCGGTGTGATGTGGTCGGTCGTCACCGCGCCATACCGTGGCAGGCCGGAAAAATCGAGGAGCGGATTGCCAGATGTCATGTTGAGTCCCTTGGTTGGATCGAAGGTTGAATTACTTGGGTGCCTGCATCCGCTCGGCGGCGAGCACGGTGTTGGCGATCAACATGGCCACCGTCATCGGACCCACGCCGCCTGGGACCGGTGAGATCCAGCCTGCAACCTGGCAGGCGCCGTCGAAATCAACATCGCCTGACAATTTCCCATTGCTAAGCCGACTGATACCCACATCGATGACGGCCGCGCCCGGCTTCACCATGGCCCCCGTGATGAGCCCGGGCCGTCCGACCGCAACGATGAGAATGTCGCCTTGTCGCGTCATGGCTGCAAGATCGGGCGTCTTTGAATTGCAGAGCGTGACCGTCGCGCCCTGTTGCAAGAGGAGCATCGCAACCGGCTTGCCAACGATGTTGCTGGTACCGACCACCACTGCATGCTTGCCCCAAAGCGGCACCTTGCCACTTTCCAGCATTACCATGATGCCGGCGGGCGTGCAGGGGATGATCGTGGGTCGACCGGACACCAGCGCGCCAACATTCTGCGGATGAAAGCCGTCAACATCCTTTTCCGGAGCGATTGCCGCGATCGCATGGTGCGACGCAATGTGGTCTGGGAGAGGCAGTTGCACTAGGATGCCGTGGATCAGCGGATCGGCATTGAGCGGTGCGATCCGCTGCAGCAACTCCTCCTCCGAAGTGGTATCACTGAGACGATGAACCGCCGATTCGACGCCGATTTCGCCTGCCGTGCGCATCTTGGTGCGAACGTACACCGCCGATGCGGGATCATCGCCTGCAACGATTACATCCAGCCGGGGTCTGACGCCATGACCCTGCAGGGCCGCGATGCGCGGCCGCAATGCCTCACGCTGCTGTGCGGCCAGCGATGTGCCGTCAAGGATGATGGCGTGCGACATGGGAAGGTGCGGAACGCTTTAAAGATGGATGAAGATGAGGCCGGCACCCGCGATTATCAGCGAGGGGTATCCCTCCGGTTGAGCGATTTTCTCCCGCATGGGTCTTCCCGTAATGCGGAATTTCTTTTTGCAATATGATATTTTACAGTCTGAGACAGTGCATCTCAGGCGAGTTAACCATCATGTTTATGATTAATCGCTATTCCCGGCCCTCGACTTACCAGGCCGCCCCTTTCTTCGGTGATCGGAGTTGCCATGACCGCAGCCCTCCCTGATTTTTCCAAATCGTCCGACGTCGATTCGCAGGAAACCCGCGAATGGCTCGATGCGTTGACGGGCATCGTCGAACACGAGGGGCCGGAACGCGCGCATTTCATTCTCGAACGCTTGGTTGAGCAAGCGCGACGATCGGGCGCCTACATTCCGTTCAGCGCGAATACCGACTACGTCAATACCATTCCGCCGCACCTGGAAGATCGTTCTCCCGGCGATCCGGCGATGGAAGAACGGATTCGATCGTATTGCCGCTGGAATGCGCTGGCGATGGTCGCAAAAGCCAATAAAGGCGATGGTGATCTCGGTGGGCATATCGCAAGCTTCGCCTCGGTGGGGGCGCTCTTTGGGGTCGGCTTTAATCACTTCTGGCACGCGCCGACCGAAGACCATGGCGGCGATCTAATCTACTTTCAAGGTCACTCTGCGCCTGGCATCTATGCACGCGCATTTCTCGAAGGCCGTCTCGATGAATCGCAACTGAACAATTTTCGCCGCGAAGTGGACGGCAAGGGCATCTCGTCCTATCCGCATCCTTGGTTGATGCCCGACTTCTGGCAATTTCCAACTGTTTCGATGGGCCTAGGTCCGATTCAGGCGATCTATCAGGCGCGGTTTCTCAAGTATCTGCATGCACGCGGACTGGCCAACACCGAACAACGCAAGGTATGGGTATTCTGTGGTGACGGCGAGATGGACGAGCCAGAATCGCTTGGGGCGATCGGCATGGCCTCGCGCGAGAAGCTCGACAATCTGATCTTCGTCGTCAACTGCAATCTGCAGCGGCTCGATGGACCGGTGCGCGGCAACGGCAAAATCATCCAGGAATTGGAAGCCGATTTTCGCGGCGCCGGTTGGAACGTCATCAAAGTGATTTGGGGCTCGTACTGGGATCCGTTGTTCGCCCGCGACAAGGATGGCGCGCTCCGGCAGATCATGATGAACACCGTCGATGGCGAGTACCAGAACTACAAGGCCAACGATGGCGCGTTCGTGCGCAAGCACTTCTTCGGCAAAGATCCGCAAACGCTCGAACTGGTTTCGCGTATGACCGACGATGACATCTGGCGCCTCAATCGCGGCGGACACGATCCGCACAAAATCTATGCGGCGTATGCGGCGGCGACCAAGCATAAGGGGCAGCCCACCGTCATCTTGGCGAAAACCATCAAAGGTTATGGTCTTGGCAAGCAAGGTCAGGCGAAGAATCCGACTCATCAATTGAAGAAGCTCGATCTGGAAACGATTCGCGAATTCCGCGATCGATTCAATATTCCGATCGCCAATGCCCTGCTGGAATCACTGCCGTTCTACAAGCCGGCGGCCGATGATCCGGTCATGAAATACCTGCATGAACGGCGCCGCGCGCTCGGTGGCTTTTTGCCGGCGCGCCGTCGGGAAGCTGCGCGCCGCTTGCCGGCGCCGCCACTCGCCAGTTTTCAGCAGGTGCTTCAGCCGACCGCCGAGGGCCGCGAAATCTCCACCACGATGGCATTCGTGCGGGTGCTGACGACATTGCTTCGCGACAAGGAAATCGGCAAGAAGATCGTACCGATCGTGCCTGACGAAGCGCGCACGTTTGGGATGGAGGGCATGTTCCGTCAACTGGGGATCTATTCCGCGGAAGGGCAAAAATACGATCCGGTCGATCGCGATCAGGTGATGTACTACCGGGAGGATAAAGCCGGGCAAATTCTCGAGGAAGGCATCAACGAAGCGGGCGCGTTTTCATCATGGATCGCCGCGGCCACTTCGTATTCGAACAACGGGGTCAACATGATCCCCTTCTATATTTTCTATTCGATGTTCGGTTTCCAGCGCATCGGCGATCTGGCATGGGCCGCGGGCGATTTGCGTTCGCGCGGTTTTCTGCTCGGCGCGACGGCTGGCCGCACGACTTTGAACGGCGAAGGTTTGCAGCATGAAGATGGCCACAGCCACATCATGTCGTCGGTCATCCCCAATTGTGTTTCGTACGATCCGACCTTCGCTTACGAATTGGCGGTGATCATTCAACATGGTCTGGTGCGCATGCTGGAGCGCCAGGAAGATGTGTTCTATTACATCACCGTCATGAATGAAAATTACGCGCATCCGGGGATGCCCGAAGGCATCGAGCCGGACATTCTCAAAGGGATGTATCTCCTAAAGGAAGGCGGCAAAGGCAAGACCCGTGTGCAACTGCTTGGCTCGGGCACCATCCTTCGGGAAGTGATGGCAGCAGCCGTTCTGCTGGAGTCCGAGTGGAAGATTGCGGCAGATATTTGGAGCTGCCCAAGCTTCACCGAACTCAGACGCGACGGTCTCGACTGCGATCGCTGGAACATGTTGCATCCTGGCGCAGGCGAGCGGGTACCGCATGTGACGCGATGTCTCACTGACAGAGCCGGGGCGGTGGTCGCCGCGACCGACTACATGAAGGCGTTCGCCGACGGTGTTCGACAATTCATTCCGCGCGAGAAGACTTATCGTGTGCTGGGCACCGATGGGTTCGGGCGCTCCGACACGCGTGCCAAGCTTCGTGAACATTTCGAAGTGAATCGCTATTACGTCGTCGTGGCGGCGTTGAAGGCGCTGGCCGATCAAGGTGAAGTAAAACCTACGGTCGTTGCCGAAGCACTGAAAAAATACGGTATCAACACCGACCGGCAAAATCCCGCATACGCGTGAATCAGGACATAACAATGGGTGCGATCAAAGAGGTATTTCTTCCCGATATCGGCGACTTCAAGACGGTCGACGTCATCGAAATTCTGGTCAAGGCAGGCGATACCGTTGTCGCTGAGCAATCGCTCATTACGGTTGAGTCCGACAAAGCGACGATGGAGATTCCATCGCCGGGCACGGGTGTGGTGAAAGAGCTCCGGGTCAAGATTGGCGATAAGGTCTCGCAAGGAACCGTCATCCTGATTCTCGAAGCCAGTGACGCCGCAGCGCCGCTACCACCCGCCGCGCCGAAAGCCGCGAGCGCGCCGATGGAACGCCCAGGCGCACCCATCGCAGCGTCCAGTGTGCCGACTCCTGCGTTCGACAGCGTGCCCACACTGCCACCAGCTCCCGCGCCCGCCACCGATAGCGCGACGAGCAACACGGCTCACGCCAGTCCGTCGGTACGGAAATTTTCGCGTGAGTTGGGCGTCGATCTTGCGGGGGTGGTCGGCACCGGGCCCAAGGGGCGCATTCTGCAAACTGATGTCCAGACGCATGTGAAAGCTGCGATGGCAGGTGACGGGGCACCAGCGATCGGCGCGGGATTCAACCTACTGCCGTGGCCAAAAGTGGATTTTGCAAAGTTCGGCCCGATCGAGACCCAGCCGCTATCTCGCATCAAGAAGATTTCGGGCGCTAACTTGGCACGTAACTGGGTGATGATTCCGCATGTCACCAACAATGACGAAGCCGATATCACCGAGTTGGAAGCGTTTCGCGTTCAGCTCAACAAGGAAAATGAAAAGGCGGGCGTCAAGGTGACCTTGCTGGCCTTTCTTATGAAGGCTTCAGCGGTGGCGCTCAAGCGTTATCCGGAATTCAACGCGTCCCTGGATGGCGATAACCTCGTCCTCAAGCAGTATTACAACATCGGCTTCGCCGCGGATACGCCTAACGGATTGGTGGTGCCGGTCGTCAAGGATGCCGACCGAAAAGGCATCCTTGAGATCGCGCGGGAGACCACTACGCTCGCCGCCGCTGCGCGCGAAGGCAAGCTGAAACCGGCGGATATGCAAGGCGGTACCTTCTCGATATCGAGCCTGGGCGGCATCGGTGGAACGCATTTCACGCCGATCATCAATGCACCGGAAGTCGCCATTCTCGGCGTATCGAAAGCGGCCATGCAACCGGTCTGGGATGGCAAGCAATTTGCACCGCGCCTGATGGCGCCCTTATCGCTGTCGTTCGATCACCGGGTGGTGGACGGTGCCGCTGCCGCGCGTTTCAACGTCGTGCTTGTCCAATTGCTCGCCGACATGCGAAGAACATTGTTGTAATAGATGGTTGTAATAGATGCCAGGCGCCAGGCGCCGCTTCCTCTCAGTCGATAAACCATTAATACGCATCGATCGCCAATACGAGCATGACTACGATTGTCGTTACCCGGAAGAACGGCACCGTCGCGATCGGCGCGGACAGCCTCACTACGTTCGGTGATACGCGCCTGGGTGATCATCACAAGCGGGTGCACGACAAGATCCTCACGGTCGGCGATTCCTATGTCGCGCTGTGCGGCAGCGCCGCGCATTTCGTCGTCATGGAGAATGTATTTGCCAAGACCGATCACGTGGACTTTTCATCGCGCGCGGCCATCTATGAAACGTTCCGGCGCCTGCATCCGCTCCTCAAGGAACACGCCTTCCTCAACCCGAAGGAAGACGATGATGATCCCTACGAGTCATCCCAAATTACCGCGCTCATCGCCAATGAAACCGGCATCTACGGGGTCTATTCGTATCGCGAGGTGTTCGCGTTCGAGCGGTTCTGGGCCGCGGGCTCCGGGCGTAATTTCGCCCTTGGCGCAATGTTTGCCGCCCATAACCGTGCACGCACCGCCGACGATCTTGCGCGCATTGGTGTCACGGCCGGTGTCGAGTTCGACAAGAATTCGGGCGGACCGGTCGAGATTCATACGATGCGCATCAAGAAAGGCAAGGCATGAGCCCGGTTGAAGTCAAGGTGCCAGACATTGGGGATTTCAAGAGCGTCGATGTCATCGAGATCCTGGTGAAGTCTGGTGATCGCGTGGAAAAAGAGCAGTCGCTCATTACCCTGGAATCCGACAAGGCCACCATGGAAATTCCGTCGCCTGCAGCGGGCGTGGTGGGCGATATCAAGGTGAAAGTGGGGGATCAGATCGCCGAAGGCGCGGTGATCCTAATGCTAAACGCAGCCTTGCCACAGTCGGCGGCTCAGCCGGTCGCGGTATCTGCGCCAAGCGGGTCCCCGCAAAGTCGTGTGTCTGTGGTCCCTGCCGCCAGTGCACCGCCCGCATCGCCGCCGCCCGCGCCACGAGCGTCGGCTGCCGGTGCAGTTGTTGCCGATCTAGCCTGCGATGTGGTGGTGTTGGGTTCCGGTCCAGGTGGCTATTCCGCGGCGTTCCGTGCGGCCGATCTTGGCCAGAACACCGTGCTGGTCGAGCGTTATCCCACCCTGGGTGGTGTGTGCCTCAACGTGGGCTGCATTCCATCCAAGGCGCTGCTGCATGTAGCGGCAGTGGTCGATGAAGCGCAGACGATGGCCGAGCATGGCATTGTGTTTGGCAAGCCACAGATCGATCTCGCCAAGCTGCGCGGCTGGAAATCGAAAGTCGTCGGCAAGCTCACGACCGGTCTTGCGGCCATGGCGAAGATGCGCAAAGTGACGGTCGTACAAGGAGTCGGCGCGTTCATCGATCCGCACCATATGGCGATCGAGACGCCGAGCGGTAAGCGCGTGCTGCGATTCGATAAGGCCATCATCGCTGCGGGTTCCGAGTCGGTAGCGCTGCCCTTCTTGCCCGCCGATCCGCGCATCATGGACTCGACCGGCGCGCTCGAATTGCGCTCCATACCAAAGAAGATGCTGGTGATCGGCGGTGGCATCATCGGCCTTGAAATGGGGACGGTCTATTCGACGCTTGGTACGCGCCTCGATCTGGTGGAAATGATGGATGGCCTGATGGCAGGCCCGGATCGCGATCTGGTCCGTGTCTGGCAAAAAATCAATGCACCTCGCTTCGATCGCATCATGTTGAAAACGAAAACGGTCAAGGCCGAGGCAACGTCCGCCGGCATCGCCGTGTCATTCGAAGGCGAGCAGGCGCCGGCCGGCCCGCAACTGTATGACGCTCTTCTGGTGTCGGTTGGGCGCAGTCCCAACGGCAAGCGAATTGGCGCCGAGTATGCCGGCGTGAGCGTCGATGCCCCGGGTTTCATTGCGGTCGATTCGCAAATGCGCACCAATGTTCCGCACATCTATGCAATCGGTGACATCGTCGGCCAGCCGATGCTTGCGCACAAGGCCACGCATGAAGGGCACCTTGCCGCGGAGGCCGCCGCCGGGCAGAAGAGTCACTTCGATGCGAAAGTTATTCCGTCAGTGGCTTATACCGATCCGGAGGTGGCTTGGGTCGGCCTCACCGAAGATCAGGCTGCCCGGGACGGTCGTAAAGTCGGCAAGGGCCTGTTCCCCTGGGCGGCGTTGGGCCGGGCCATCGCGAACGGTCGCGACGAGGGCTTCACCAAACTCCTCTTCGATGAAGACACGCACCGAATCGTCGGTGGTGGCATCGTCGGAACCCATGCCGGTGACTTGATCGGTGAAATCGCACTGGCGATCGAAATGGGGGCTGATGCGACCGACATTGGCAAGACCATCCATCCGCATCCAACCTTGGCTGAATCGGTTGGCCTGGCGGCCGAGCTATACGAAGGTGTTTGCACTGATCTTCCACCCAAACGGCGCTAACACCGGCCGGATTGCACTCGCTACATCATGACTAACGACGAATTGAAGCAAGCCGTCGCCGCCGCGGCGATCGCCCATGTGGTGGAAGGCGCCATCATCGGCGTGGGGACCGGATCGACCACCAATTTCTTTATTGACGAACTCGGCCGGGCGCCCTCACGAATCGCCGGTGCAGTGGCGAGTTCCGAGCGAACCGCGGAGCGGCTTGCCCGGTATGGCATTCGCATCGTCGATCTGAACGAATTGACCGAGTTGTCGGTCTATGTCGACGGCGCGGATGAAATCACCGCGACCCTTGCCATGATCAAAGGGGGCGGCGGCGCATTGACCCGCGAGAAGATCGTGGCGGCATGCGCACGAAAATTTGTCTGCATCGCCGATGAATCGAAAATGGTGCCCATGTTGGGGCGATTTCCGCTGCCTGTTGAGGTGATTCCGATGGCACGTGGTCATGTCGCGCGTGAACTGGTCAAGCTCGGCGGACAGCCCCACGCGCGCGAAGGGTTTATTACCGATAACGGTAACGTCATTCTGGATGTTGCCGGCCTCTCCATTGATAATCCTGCTCGGCTTGAGGCGGCGATTAACAATATCGTTGGAGTGGTCACGAATGGACTTTTCGCGATACGCGGCGCCGACGTACTGCTTCTCGGTACGTCGTCTGGCGTCAAATCGGTGATGCGATCGGCAACGTAATGCATCGAACTCTTCTGATTGGCCTTTCATCGTCCCGTGCGCTCTTACGGACAATTACATATGCGATAACGCTCGCGTGCGCAATGGATGCGCTGGCGGATGTTGCCGCAAAGCAAACCGATTCGAGCGAACCTGCCGCGCTCAAACCAGCCCCCGCTGTTCGCCCCTCCACGCGTGGTCCACGCAACGGCGCCTGGTGGACCAGCGCATCGAGAATCTTGGCCGGCATGAGTGCACCGGTTGTGCCCGATCTCGTCGAGTTTTCCAAGCATCAAGCGGTCGTCCAGCATCGAGCGGACTTTCATCGCGCCTGGCTCAAGTTTGCGGCCGAGCGGCTGAAGCCGGTCACCACGTTTGCCGGCCGCGAATTGAGCGGACCAGAGTCAGCCGGGCCGCTTTACTACCCGTTCAGTGGTCCCGATATTCTTTATGGACTCGCACTGTTTCCGAACGCGGCTGAAATTGCGCTGACGGGTCTGGAGCCGGTGGGCGATGTTCCTGATCTCACGAATCTGGACGACGAGCAAATTGCCGGCAGCCTTGCGCAACTACGTCGATCACTCAACGCAATCCTCGCCTTCAGCTTTTTTCGCACCAACGACATGCGTGATGAATTCGCCAACAATCGGCTGAGCGGCGTCACGCCGATCATGCTGATTTTTCTGGCGCGGCATCAGGCGGTGATCACAGGGGTGCAGCCATTCATCCTGGAAAAGGATAGCAACTTGCGCAATGTCCCACCTTGGTTCCTGTATAACCTTGTGGTTGAGCGCATCCCAGGGGTGCGTATCTCATTTACGCTTCCCAACGATGCGCGTGAGCGCAAACTCTATTATTTTTCTGCCGATCTGAGCGACGCGGGGCTTGCCAAGACACCGCAGTATCTTGCTTGGATGAATGCCTTCGAGCCGCGCGTGTCGCTGGTGAAGTCAGCGTCCTATCTGATGCACAAGAATTATTTTTCGGACGTGCGCAGCTTCATTTTGGAGCGTAGCAACCTGGTCGTGCAGGACGATTCTGGCGTGCCGATGCGTCTGTTCGCCGAGCAGATCTGGGACCGGAAGATGTTTGGCAGCTATGCCGGACCGATTCCGCTCTTCGCGAACTGGTATCAGAAGGATATGAAATCGGCGTATGACAAGGCTGCGCTATCGATTGAATTCGGCATCGGCTATCAGCATGTGAGCAAAAAGAGCAACTTGCAGATTTTCCAGCGCCGCGTGCATCGCGCGAGCAGCTAGTGTCCTCGATCAGTTGCGCAGATCAGGCCGGCGGTACATAGCCGGTCGCGTCGTCCGCCCCGCCGGTGAAAAAATAGCGTTCGGTCTGTTCGAGCAGGTACTTGCGCGCTTTCGGATCAGCAAGCGATAAACGGTTTTCGTTGATCAGCCGCGTCTGCTGGGCGACCCAGCCTTGCCAGGCCTCTTTGGAAACGGTTTCCCAGATGCGTTTGCCAAGCGCACCCGGGATCGGTGCGAAATCGAGCCCTTCCGCTTCGCGGCCAAGCTTGATGCAATGGACCATGCGTGCCATCTTAGTCTCCAGAGTAATGCATTGATTATTCAGACCGATCTCATGAGCACGTGCGAGCGGCGCTGCAGGTTGTACAGCGCTTTTCTTTCCGCGGGCAGTTTGTCGATCGTTACCTCGCGGAATTCGCGCTCGACGAACCAATGCATGGCGCGGGTGGTGAGCACGAAAATACGCTTCATGCCCATCTTGCGCGCGTTGTCGCAGATCGCATCGGCGAGTTTGTCGCCATAGCCATTGCCGCGCGCTTCGGGACGTACGGCGAGGCACGCCAACTCACCGGCGCGATCCTTTGGAAACGGGTAGAGCGCCGCGCAGCCAAGAATGACGCCGTCGTGTTCGAGGACGAAAAAGCGCGAGATCTCCCGTTCCAGCCGCTCGCGGCCGCGCCGCACCAGCGTGCCGTCCTCCTCCAATGGCTCGATAAGCTGCAAGATCCCGCCGACATCATCGATGGTGGCGGTGCGCAGCTGCTCCAGTTCGCCAGACGTAATGATGCTTCCGGAGCCATCGTGGGTGAAGAGCTCGATCAGGATCGAACCGTCCACCTTGTGGCTCACCAGATGCGCGCGGCGGACACCCGCGCGGACCGCTTCGACCGCGTGCGCGAGGTAAAGGCGCGTATCGTCGGTCAGGTGCTCGCCGCTTGCCAATAGAACATCGGCGCGGTCCGCCGAGAGCTCGGGAACCGGTTTGCCGTTGTTGTCCTGTACCGGTGCATCCGAAAGAAAGATGAGTTTGTCGGCAACCAACGCCTTGGCGGTCGCGACAGCGACGTCTTCCATCGCTAAATTGAAGACTTCTCCGGTTGGGGAATTGCCGATCGGTGACACGATGACGATGTTGCCGGCGTCGAGACAGCCACGCACGGCGGCCACGTCAATCTTGCGAACGCTGCCGGTGTATTGATAGTCAATGCCGTTGTGCACGCCAAGCGGTTGCGCAGTGATGAAATTTCCCGAGGCGGTATTGATCGCGGCGCCCCCCATGGGCGAATTGGGCAGGCCTTGCGAGAGCACCGCATCGATCTCGACCCGCAGCAGGCCGACCGCCTCCTTGACGCACTCAAGCGCCACCGGATCGGTGATCCGAAGGCCATTGTGATAACGCGAGCGGGCCTTCCGCTGTTTTAGCTGTGCCTCGATCTGCGGCCGTGATCCGTGGACCAGCACGACGCGGATGCCGGCGCTATGGAGCAGATTGAGATCGTGGGCGAATTCGAAAAAGCGGGCCCGATCGACCAGTTCGCCACCGAACGCCACGACGAAGGTCTTGCCGCGAAAGGCGTGGAAATACGGCGCGACCGAGCGAAACCATGCCACGAACTGCGGCGCATTCGACCCTGGGGTTGGCTTCTTTTGCATGCAGGGATTGTAACGTCGCGGTGCGCCAGTGTCCTGGGTCAGCAATCGCCCCACAGCGCTTGCATGGTCGCCAGCATCGCAAGGGGCGCGGTTTCGGTGCGCAAGACGCGTGGTCCGAAGCGCACAAAGCGGAACTGACGATCGCTTAGCAACTCGCGTTCATCTTTGGCAATGCCGCCTTCCGGCCCGATGAATACTACGATCGACGATGCGACCGGCAAGGTACGCAAGCGATCATCCCCGGTGGGGCTGCAGGCGATGCGCAGATCGGCCTCCGGGATTCCGGCGATGAACGCATCGAAGCGTACCGCAGGCGAAACCTCCGGAATGCGGTTGCGCCCGGATTGCTCGCAGGCGGCAATCGCAACGTTTTGCCAATGCGTTTCACGACGCTCCTGGCGCTCCTCCGAGAGGCGCATGACGGTGCGGCTGGTGATGACGGGAACGATGCGATGAACGCCCAACTCGGTCGCCTTTTGAATCACCAGATCCATCCGTTCCGCGGCGCAGATGCCCTGCGCGAGGATGACCCGCAGCGGCGATTCGCGATCGACCGCCATTTCACTACGCACCTGCACCACGGCGCCCCGTTTCGCGAGTTCGATCAGTTCGGCGACGCTCTCATGCCCATCGCCGTTGAAGAGCACGATTTGATCGCCACGGCGCAGCCGCAACGCCTGCACATGGCGGGTCGTCGCCGCATCCAACACGATCGTTGCATGCAGGCGCACCGGCGCATCGACGTGAAAGCGGGGCGCGGAAGACAGGTCACTTGGCGTTGGCGAAGACATTATTCGGGTGAATGAAAAGAGACGCGTGCTAACATTCTAGCGGTCGCTAGTCGATCAGACCGCGCCATTGCAAAACCGACCCGCTCAAGTGCCAGCTTCGTCAACGTCTGCGTGCGATCGACGCTGCGCCATGGCTCCTCCGAAATGTTGATCCTATTGTCCTTGCATGCTTGATGCAGTCATCGATCTGGTGCGACGTATGGCAAGGGATGAGGTCCTGCCGCGCTTTCGTTTCGGTAAGGGATCCAAGAAGACCGATGGGACGTTCCTCTCGGAAGTCGATCGTGCTGCACAAGATGCCCTCGTTAAGGCACTGCAGTTGATTGCACCAGTGCCGGTGCTGGGCGAGGAGATGAGTTCTGCCGACCAGGCCGCTGCGTGGTCGCAGGGTGACAGCGGTCTTTGGTGCGTCGATCCGCTCGATGGCACAACCAATTATCTGCACGGCTTGCCGCACTTTTCGATCTCGGTGGCCTATTTGCGCCATGGTCGCGCCACGCATGGTGTGGTGTACCACCCGATGCACGATGAGCTCTTCGCCGCGGTAGCGGGAGGTGGTGCCACGCTGAATGGTGCGCGACTGACCGCGCATGGGGCAACGGTGGCATTGAGCGATGCGCTGGCTGCCATCGAACCAAAGCAGCTGCCCGTGCCGCTCCGGTCCATCCTCGCCAGCCGCCCACCGTACTACTCGATGCGCAACTGGGGCGCTGGCACGCTCGACTGGTGTTATCTGGCGGCTGGACGATTCGATGTTTTTCTGCATGGCGGACAGAAGCTTTGGGACTATACGGCCGGCGCCTTGATTCTCGAAGAAGCAGGTGGCGTCCTGGAAACGATTGAGGGACAGTCGTTCTGGTCTGCTTCACCATGGCAACGTTCGGTGATCGCCGCCGGCAATCCGTCGACGTTCAATGCATGGGCGGCATGGGTTCGCGCCGCCCATGGCGCGCCGAACTGATCCATGACCGCTGCTGTCATCGTGGAAAACCTGGTGAAGCGCTTCGGCGATGTCCGCGCGGTCAACGATATTTCATTCACCGTCGCGGCCGGCAGCACCACCGCGTTATTGGGCGGCAACGGCGCCGGAAAGACCACCACGATTTCCATGCTGCTTGGCGTCTTGCTGCCGACCACGGGTCGCATCAACGTTCTCGGCGCAGACATGCTCCAGCATCGCTACCGCGTGTTGCCGCGCATGAATTTCACCTCGCCGTATGTCGATCTGCCAAAAAAACTCACCGTGGTCGAGAACCTGATGGTGTTTGCCGGGCTTTATGGTGTCGTGCAACCGAGAAAGCGCATTGCTACGCTGGTGGAAGAACTGGAAATCGGCAACTTCGCCGGCCGGGCCTACGGCACGTTGTCCGCCGGACAACGGACGCGGGTCTCGGTTGCCAAAGCGCTCCTCAATACACCGGATCTGATCCTCCTCGATGAGCCGACCGCATCACTGGATCCAGACATGGGTGATCGCGTTCGTCACTCGTTGATGCAATACCAACAGCGGACCGGCGCAACGCTCGTGATCGCCTCACACAACATGGCGGAAGTAGAGCGAATGTGCGATAGCGTCCTGATGATGAAGGGCGGCAAGATCGTTCATCAGGGATCGCCCGATGAATTGATTGAGCGCTTCGGTCGCGACTCAATGGAGGAGGTGTTTCTCGACATCGCGCGCGCGGTGCACCCGGGGCAGGCGCCCTCGCACGCGACCGAGCGTGCGGCAAAGCCATGAATCTTCATCTGCACGCCACCATGCGCCGGGTCGCTGCAATGGTGCTCAGGCACACCTATCTCATGCGAAAGTCGTGGATTCGCATCATCGAGACCGCGTATTGGCCGACCATGAACATGATCATGTGGGGGTTCATCGCGCAATACTTCGCCACGACATCGAGCGTTATTGCGCAGGTTCCCGGCATGCTGGTGACTGCACTTCTCTTGTGGGAGGTGCTGTTCCGCGGTCAATTGGGCTTCGCGCTGGCCTTCCTCGAAGAACTTTACGCTCGCAACCTCGGACACTTGTTCGTCAGTCCATTGCGACCGTATGAGTTGGTGATCTCCATGATTGTCGTGAGCTTTATCCGGACCGCGATCGGCGTCGGCGCCGCGATCATCCTTGCCTATGTGTTGTATGCAACCTCAATCTTCGATCTGGGTTTTTTGCTGCTTGCCTTCTTCGTGAATCTCCTCGTCACCGGATGGGCAGTTGGCCTCATGGTCGCCGCGCTCATCATGCGCTATGGGCTGGCGGCCGAGAATCTTGCATGGGGACTCATTTTTGTCGCAGCACCCATCAGCGGCGTCTACTACCCGATCGGCACATTGCCAGAGTGGCTGCAGCATGTCGCATGGGCATTGCCGACCAGCCATGTATTCGAGGGCATGCGCGCAGTCTTGACGGGCGGTACGTTCATGTGGGACGGTCTGCTCCACGCCGTCTGGCTCAACATTGTCTATATGGCGATGGGCATCGCCCTGTTCCTTCTCTCA
Organism: Betaproteobacteria bacterium; assembly: GCA_009693235.1. Classification (GTDB taxonomy): domain Bacteria; phylum Pseudomonadota; class Gammaproteobacteria; order Burkholderiales; family SG8-39; genus SHXR01. Next base: position 45,808 of record SHXR01000017.1, read on the forward strand.
TTCAGGGCGGCGCGTATTCGCGGTACGCTCTTGCAGGTCGGCGAATAATTCCCCAACGTTCTAATTCCCGGAGCCGGTATGACTACTTCCCCCACCATCTGGCCGTATGTCTTGAAGCTTTACGGCATTCCTGAATTCGGTCCGGCCGGCATCGCGCTGCAAGACAGCGTGGGCGCTGATGTCGACATCCTGTTGTTTCTATGCTTTCTCGCCGATCGCGGTCGTCAAGCGAGTCGTGATGATGTCGCGCGCATCGACACATCTATCAAGGGCTGGCGCGAGACGGTGGTGAAACCGGTCCGTGCGTTGCGCCGTCAGTTGAAGGATGGTATTGCGCCGGTGCCCCTTACCGCGAGTGATGCGATTCGCAATGTCGTGAAGAACATCGAACTCGATAGCGAGCGGATTCAACTGGAAACGCTCGAGCGGGAGTTTGCGGTTGATACGATGAAGCCTTCGGGTCTCGACCGCGTCGCGCTGGCGCGACGCAACGTGATGGCGTATGGCGATTATCTCGGTGGATTCGCCGAGCCGTCGCTGGCCGCGCTCATCGGGGCGTTTGCAAAGCTCGGTGCCACATAGATCTCTCGATCGATCGCTTCAAGGGGGTAGACCCAGGCACGAACGGCCAAATACGATCGCGGCGATAGCTTTCCGTTCGTTCGAGAAAACTGACGAAATTGGCGATTCCCACCTCATCGATCGCGCAAGCGTTGCGCTCGCTGTAAAGCGTTGCCGGCGCAACGCTCAGATAGCCGCCGTAGCTTGCGCCCGACACGAGGATCCGCTTGCCGTCGAATTGCGGATGGGCGGCAATCCAATCCAATGCGGCGGCGGCGTCCTTGACGGAATCTTCTCGCTTGCGGCCATCGTCTGCTGCGACCGCGGTATAGACGAGTGGTGTCCCGCCCTCCTTTTGTTCGCCAGGGGCCGCATCCAGGCAGTGCTGCCGATGCGCACTGCCAGGTCGGTGAGCGGTGTGACCCACTATTCCGCCGCGAACGTCGATGTGACCATACCCAGGATCAGTGCGAGACCGCCATATGCCGCGCCGCGAATCTATTTGGAGTACATCGGTATCATGCTGCGCTTGACGATCTATGAATGAAGGGCGAATGATGACCGATACGCTTGTTATTGAACGTCGTGGACGGCTCGCGATCGTGCGCATGAATCGACCGGAGCGGCGAAACGCGCTGTCGGTTGATGCAATGCTGCGGCTTACGCAATGCGCGAACGAGCTGGCGATGGACAAGGCGCTCGATGTGGTCGTCCTCACTGGGTCCATCCAATGCTTCTCGGCGGGGGCTGATCTCAAAGATAGCGCGTGGTGGGAAGCATTGTCCAAACCGTTGATGGAAGCCCGTGATATTGCAGGCGCCGGCTATCGCATGGCGCGCGCCTGGGAGGAGATGCCGCAGATGACCATCGCTGCCATTGAAGGCTATGCGATCGGCGGCGGGATCGCATTGGCCCTTGCCTGTGATTGGCGGGTGGCCGCCGACAATTCGTATATTAGTCTGCCGGAAATTGGGCTCGGGATTCCACTCACCTGGGGAACCCTCGCCAGGCTGGTCGCACTCGCTGGGCCCGCCACCGCCAAGCGCCTGACGATTCTCTGTGAACGCATCGAAGCGACTGAGGCGAAGTCCATGGGTATCCTCGACTATGTGGTGCCGCAAGGACAGGCCCTTGATAAGGCGCTGGCGATTGCTGCTCAAGTACAGGACAAGCCGCAGGCGGTGGTGAGAATGAGCAAGGAAACGATCAATGCCACGGCATTTACCTTGGCCCATCTTGCTTCGCACGCGGCCGCCGACCAATTCACCCTGGCCGCGAAGAGCGATGAGTCGCGCGCGGCACGTGCGCGGTTCAGCAAAAAATAGTAGCTACTTGGTGCATGCCCAGACGATGGGTATGCAGTGCTTCGCGCTATGGCATTTGTTGAGCGCGCGGGTTTCGGCTTCATCGCGCGTGGCGCCCTGTGCCACAAAGGGTCGTTTTCGCCTTGTACGAGGGCTGCACAGCTATTGCGAAAGTGGACCATTACAAGGCAGCCTGATTGTCCGCATTGTGCGAGCGCTGATTCCTGGGCGGCCCGCGCCGCCGGAAAATCGAAGCTGAAGCCGAAGGCGCCGGATTTCTCATGATAGGCAAGGGCGCCGTGCGCCCCAGAGCGACCGGCCTTTGACGGTGGATTGGCGGCGACTAGCGCCGCATAGCCCGCCAGGGCGAACCCAAGCAAAGTGGCCCGCCGCATTACATCGTCGCGCCGAGCATCCACGGGGCAAATTCGTCGTCCCCGTATCCCCATAATTCGCTCTTCGATTTTTCACCGGACGCGGTTTTCAGAATCATTTCGAAAAACCGCGCCCCGGCAGCTGGAATCGATTCCTTGCCTTCGACGACGGTGCCGCAATTGATGTCCATATCGTCCTCTTGTTTTTCGAAGAGGGCGGTATTGGTGGCAAGTTTGAGCGAGGGGGATGGCTTGCAACCGTACGCCGAGCCACGCCCGGTGGTGAAGCAGATCATGTTGGCGCCACCGGCAACCTGCCCGGTCGCAGATACTGGATCGAATCCCGGCGTATCCATATAGACGAAACCACGCGCGGTGACCGGCTGGGCATATTCGACCACCTCTACCAGATTCGTCGTGCCGCCTTTCGCGACTGCGCCGAGTGATTTTTCGAGAATGGTAGTGAGACCGCCCACCTTGTTGCCAGGCGATGGATTGTTGTTCATTTCATTGCCGTTGCGTGCCGTGTATTGCTCCCACCACTTGATGCGCCGCACGAGCTTTTCGCCGACTTCGCGCGAGATGGCGCGCCGTGTCAACAGGTGCTCAGCGCCGTATATTTCGGGCGTCTCAGAGAGGATCGCGGTGCCGCCATGGCGAACCAGCAGATCGACCGCAGCGCCAAGCACCGGGTTCGCGCTGATGCCGGAGTAACCATCCGAGCCGCCGCATTGCAGGCCAAGCGTCAGATGACTGACTGGGACCGTTTCGCGTTTCATTTGGTTGGCAGAAGGCAGCAAGGCTTTGATGCGCGCCACGCCTTCTTCCACGGCTTTGCGCGTGCCACCCTTGTCTTGAATCGTGTAGGCATGCAGATGATCGGTGCGCTTCAATCCATGTGCTGACAGCAGGTTGTTGATCTGGTTGGCTTCGCAGCCAAGACCCACCAGCAACACCGAATGAAAATTGGCATGGCGGATATAGCCTGCGGTGGTGCGACGCAGAATATCGATCGCTTCGCCGTCGGAGGCCATGCCGCAACCGGTCTTGTGCGTGAGTGCCACCACGCCGTCCACATTCGGAAAATCGTCCAAGCGATTCTCGAATTGGCGAGCGATCAGTCGCGCCACCGTCGCCGAGCAATTGACGCTGGTGATGATGCCGATGTAATTGCGGGTGGCAACGCGTCCATCCGGGCGCACGATGCCTTGAAAGGTGGCTTGCGGTTTGATGAAATCAGTGGGCTTTGCTTCCACACAAAAGGCGTAGTCGCGCTCGAAATCGCCCATCGATACGTTGTGCACGTGCACGTGGTCGCCCGCCTTGATGTCGCGGGTCGCAAACCCGATGATCTGGTTATACCGGCGTACCGGTTTGCCCGCAGCGACATCGCGGGTCGCAATTTTGTGGCCCGCTGGAATGAGCACGTTCGCCCGGACACTCTCCTTGACGAGCAACGTGCCGTTGGGGATTTCAATGCGCGCGATAACGACGTCATCGGCGGCGTTGAGGCGAATAACGATGTCAGCGGCTTGCAGCATGGGAATTCTCCTTGAGGGGCGGTAATGCTTGCCCGATGCCTGGGATCGGGTAAATCTTGTGGTCCTGCCTACGCCTTCATCTTCATCAGCTTCATCGCATTGCCAAAATAGATTTTGCGCTTATCAGACTCCGATAAATGCAAATCCTCGATGGAGCGGATGCCCTCCCGAATGAACATCGGCCCGCCTTCCGGATCGAACGGGCAATCACTCGCGAAGACGACCTTATCGGCGCCGAAGAAATCGAGCCCACAGCGCAGCGCCGATGCGGAGCCGCCCAGCACGGTATCACCATAGAACATCTTGAAGTATTCGATCGGTGGTTTCGACATACGCTTCAGGATGGCGCCGTAGTCTTCATCGGCGGTACGCGACCCAAGCTGGGCCCATAGCGTTTCCGCACGCCCCGCGAAGTACGGAATCATGCCGCCGCAGTGATGGGTGATGAGCCGCATATTAGGCAGCTTATCCAGCATGCCCGAGAACACCATGCGCGCCAATGCCACGCTGGTTTCGAACGGCCAGCCAAGCACTTGCCAGATCTCGTATTTTGATTTCGCTTCGTTGACGTAGTCAGGGCGCGTCGCCGGTCGTGCCGGATGCATCCAGATCGGTAGATCATGGTGGTTGGTCGCGCGTTCAAAGACCGGGAAGAACTCCGGCTCATCCAGCGGGCGCCCGTTGACGTTCGACAATACCTGCACACCGCGTGCGCCCAGTTTTTCGATGGCACGATCCATCTCCTCCAGCGCGGCGGGCACATTGTTCATCGGCAGCGACGCGACGAACGCCGGAAATTTCTTCGGCCACTTGGCGCAAATCGCTGCCAACTCATCGTTAGCGATGCGCGCGAGTTCCGGCGAGAGGTCCGGGCCGCCCACCATCTCAGGCCCCGGCAAGGAGAGCGTTAGCACCTGTTGCACGTCTGGCCATTGGTCCAACATCTGCACGCGTGATTCCATATCCCAGAGGATGCGAATGCTGGTCATGCGCTTCACGATGCCCGCGTCTTTCATGTGCTGTTTCATCAACTCCAGATAACGGGGCGTCATAACGTGATTGAAGATGTCGATCTTCATGGTTTGCTTTCGGGGATGGGAGGTGGGATGGGATATCGTACCCGGGAGCTTGGCATCGACCGCCGCACGCTGTCAAACTCCACGTTTAACTCGTGAGAATGTGATCTTGCATGGCAGATGCGCAGCGCACCAACGTTCTGATTGCAGGAGGTGGACCAGCCGGCTTGATCACAGCCATTGAGCTTGGCCGGCGGGGTATCGGCTGCGTGTTGGTGGAAGACGATGCGGGCCCGCCCCAATTCCCCAAAGCGAACGCCACGACATCGCGCTCCATGGAGCACTACCGGCGTCTTGGCTTCGCCCCGGAAATTCGCGCGCTTGGCATGCCGGCCGACTATTCACAAGACATCACTTATTTCACCCGGTATGGACACCACGAGATTGCACGCATCCGCGGGCGGTCGCGTCGTGAGGCGGAGACGGCGAGGGAGACAGCGCACTCCCGGTGGCCCACACCCGAACCTTTGCATCGCACGCAGCAGATGTACATTGAAGCGGTGCTCAAGCGCCAAGCCGAGCAATGGCCGGCCGTCGATGTCAGGTTCGGTTGTCGCCTGATCGATTTTGCATCGGATGCTGAGGGCGTCACGGCACGGATCGAAGAGATTGCGACCGGGCGGATATCGATGCTTGGCAGCAAGTATCTGGTGGGATGTGACGGTCCGCGTTCGATTGTTCGCACCGCGCTTGGCATCGAATATCAGGGCTGGGCGAACGAAGCGCGGGATTTCATGGGCGGTCGCATGCTTGCCGCCTACCTGCGGGCGCCGGCGTTCTACGACATCACCCCTACTCGTCGCAGCTGGCAATATTGGTCGATCAACCGCGCTTGCCGGGCGTTCACCTGTGCGGTTGATGGCGAGGGGCTGTTCGTGTTTCACGCGCAGATGCCGCATGGTGCTGAGCCTTCCGAAACGTACGCTCGCGAGCTGATTACGCAGGCAACCGGTCGAGAATTCCCGTTCGAGGTGATTGCGACCGCGACCTGGACCGCCGGATTCACGCTGGTCGCCGAGCGCTACACCGATTCGCATCGGCGCGTTTTTCTCGCCGGCGATGCCGCCCACCTTTTTACGCCGACCGGTGGACAGGGCTACAACACTGCGGTCGACGCCGCCGCTAATCTTGGCTGGAAGCTTGCGGCGATGTGCCAGGGGTGGGGCGGTCCGCGGCTGTTGGCGAGCTATGAAACGGAACGCAAACCCATTGGCCATCGCAATACCGCGTTTGCGCGTGCGATGGCCGATTCAATTGGTCGCATGGCGTTACCGGCCGAACTCGAAGACGATTCCGCGGCCGGTGTGGCGGCGCGTGTGGCAATTGGCCAACAACTCACTGATCATTGCAGCAGGGAATTCGATATACCCGGGATCCATTTTGGTGTGTTCTATGGTGGATCGCCGATCGTATGGACCGAGAAAGGTGCGGCGCCGGCGGATGATTGGCACCACTACACGCCGCATGCAACGCCGGGCGCGCGCGCACCGCATTGGTGGGTCGATGACGGCGTTTCGATCTTTGACCGCTTCGGCCGCGACTTCACGCTGCTTAAATTAGGATCGAGTCAACTCGATACACGGGCGATCGAAGGTGCCGCGGCCGCACGCAAGGTACCGCTCTCCATCGTGGCAATTCGCGGCAATGATGCGCGCGCTTTATATGCGGCAGATTTGGTGTTGATTCGGCCGGACCATCATGTTGCTTGGCGAGGCAACCGCGTAGCGGACGCGGAACAATTGATGACGAGGGTAATCGGCGCAGTCGGTACGTGATCGCTGCGATGGGAATTAAGGAATCACTGAACGGCTCGGCCCTTCGTAATGGACTCAATATCTGAGCCGTGCCGCGACATTTTGCAACGGCGTCTTATTTACTCCGTTGCTTTGGCCCCAGGCTTCGTAGGTGAAATTTGCCGTCGTTATTGAATAGTCATGTCTCGGTCACTTCGACCATGCCGCCATGCAAGACATTCGATCCGGGTGCCGGGAGTGCGCCGGCACGCTCTAAGCTACTACGTGCGAGGCGCTCGGCCGCCGACTCTGGGGAGCGTAAGGTGCGTACGTCGCGCACCGTACCGCTGCCGTCAACGTGAAACTGCAGGACCACCACGGCTCTCAGGAGCGGCTGCAGGTCCCTTGCAACAACGCGGCCGGCATTCGATGAAAAGATATGGCGCGCGAGTGCCTGTTTGTACTCATCGAGCGTTTGTATGGGACGGGCGATGCGGGCTTTCCCGCCATCGCGACCGGCGGAATCGTCTTGAGATCCGGAGCGGGTTTCGCTTCCACCGCAGGTGGCACCGGTGCCGCCTGCGGCGTAACAGGTAGCTCTGGTGTCGGTGCCGGTGTCGCCGCGGGCATGGGCGGTGACGGTGGTGTCGGCGGCGTCAGTGCGAAGTGCTCGCAGGCGGCGAGTACCGAGGCTAACAACGTGCAGATGCAACGGATCTGCCAGTGGCGAGGGATCATATTTTCGACTCGACGTCCAGATCGACATGAAGGCTGTCATTGAAAGGAAAGGCCCGGGCCGAGATCCCGTTTGCGATTCGACTTTCACCTGTCCAATGGATTCGCAAGTCTCCGCTCGCTACCGATGGAAACAAAGGGAATTCTTGCCACCGGTGCAACGGTGCTTTGAAATACGCAGACGCGCAATTTCACTGTTTCAGCCGGCGGGTTGGCCCGATCGCATCGGCATGCGTAGCGACCGCCGTGACGGGTCGATCGGTGCGAAAGAAAGCGGCGCGGTGATTCATATGCAAGATGACCGCCCGAGTACAATCCAATCCGACAGCAGATGCGACAGGAGCCAACTCGTTGGCATGGTTACCCGAACAGCCGACTGATGCTGCGCAAAGCGAGCGCGTGCCTCCGGCTACGCCTAAGGAATCCCTCGTCGGCCTCATCGATTACATCGAGCGCGTTGAGGGCCTGCTGAGGAAGCCTTCTTTTGTGGTGCCGGCTGAGTTCTACTGCGCGTATGAGGAAGAGCTGCACGGTTTGCCGGGCGTCGAATGCAACCTCACCAGTGAAGGCGACGAGCTTTGGTTGCGTGTCGCGCATTTGCAAGAAAGCGCGCCGCCTGCACTGCCCGAAGACTTGGCTGCTTGGGTCGTCATTTCGTCCCGACCCGATCAACCGCCGGTCGTGCGCGATGCCATCACCAGTTCGTCGCGAACCGAATCAAGCGGCGGGAGCATGGTCAATCGGTCAGAGATCGCTGGGCTCGACGCAGCATTGGCACGCTATCTTGCGGCGTGGTCGGCTTGGGCCGATGAGGAGCGGCCGCGCCGATTGGCGATGACCGTCTACCACCAGCTGCAATACATACACCGGTTGATCGAATCGGAGGGCAGCGAGATGCCGCTTGAATTGGTCTGGGGTGTTGGCATTGCGCTTTGGAAGCATCCAAGTGGGCAGCACGTCGTCCATCCTATCGTTACGATGCCGGTCGAATTGCGGGTGGACCGTCGCACCCTCGCTTTCGAGATCCGACCGCGCAATGCGGCGCCCGTGTTGGCAGCGGAGCCCTTTGATGTACTTGGAGTGCGGGGGCTTCCTGAGCTCGAAGAGGCATGGCGCACGCAGCAAACGCGCGCCGAAGGCGGCATTCTCCCGTTTCAATCGAATACCTTTGAGCCGATCCTGCGCGCGGCGATCGCACAGTTCGATCCGGCGGGTCGCTACTGGCCGGATGTAAGCGCCGATCGCACCCTTCCCGATCGCACCGAACAGCTGACCGTCACCGACACATGGGTTATCTTCGCGCGTCGCCGATCACCGAATTTTCTGATCGATGATTTGCAGCGCCTTCGTGCCAGCGTTGCGGCGGCATCCGAGCTGCCGCGCGGGGCCGCGATGCTCGTCTCGGCGCATGATGACGTCGTCCGCGACAAACAGCCGATCCATTTCCGTGGCCTTTCCTATACCGGGTTCACCGGGGAAGCCACTGCGCAGGGAACGGCGCTCCGCGAGTTGTACTTTCCAAAGCCTTACAACGATGAGCAGGTATCCATCGTGCAAAAGCTGGAAAGTGCCGATGGCGTGGTGGTGCAAGGACCACCCGGGACCGGCAAGACCCACACGATCGCCAATATTATTTGCCACTACCTGGCAAATGGACGCCGCGTCTTGGTGACGTCCGAGGGTGTGCCCGCGCTGGCCGCCCTGCACGACCATATCCCCGATGGGGTGCGCTCCCTCGCCGTGTCGTTGTTGACCGATGAAAAAGACGGCATGCGGCAATTTGAGCAATCCGTGCAAAGCATCGCCACGAATATCGCGCAGCTGGATCCTCTTGAACTCGAGCGCGAAATCACTGCGCTCTCGGTGCGCATCGAAGATTTGCATACGCGGCTTGCGACGGTTGATCGGGAGATCTCACGCTGGGCCAGGTTGCATCTACGGCGGGTGAGTTTCCAGGGCTGCGAAATGTTGCCCGACGAATTGGCACGTCATGTCTTTGAGCGGCGCGGCGAGTTCGAATGGCTGACCGATCGTCTGAGCGCGCAGGGCACCGACCCGAAATTTTCAGATGCCGACATTGGCTCGGCACGGAAAGCGCGGCTCGTCTTAGGCGCGGATGTCGCCTATGTGGGCATCGAATTGCCGCCACTCGATGGCCTGCCTTCGAGCGCCGCGATGGGTGCTTTGCATGATGATGTGCTGCAGAGTCGTCAATTGGCCACCCGCATGCGCGCGGAGCGAACGCCGCCACTGATCAACGCCCGGCCCGACACCTACCAGCACGCGGCCGAGCTGCTCGCTTTCGCGGAGGAAATCATCGCGCGCCATCAAGCCATCTTTGGCGATGGAAATGCCGGCGCGAAGGCCGCGTATACGAGTTATCGCGACGCCCGCGCTGACGCCGTTAAACGCCTCGACGACCTCCTTGCGGCGATCGTGCGGATTGATACGGCGCGCCGGGTCTTCGTCGAGCGTCCGGTCGAAATTCCAGACGATGCCGAAGTCGACGCCGAGTTCGTCGATGCGGTGGCGCGCGGTGCGATCGGTAAGAATCCACTCGGCCTCGTTCGATTCGGCAAAGGGCACCTCAAGCTGAAGTTGGAAAGCGTGCGATCGGGCGGCCTGCAGGCACGCACCGCGGCCGATTGGCAACATGCGCATGCGTGGGTCCACTGCTTGAAAGATGCGCGAACGGTCGTTGCGCAATGGAATTCCACCGCTCGCGAAATTGGGTTGACGCTGATCGATCCGGCGCCGCATGAAATGTTGCGCCGCCTGGCGAACGAGGGCGAGCAGCTTGCCAAGGTGAAAGACATTGCGACCGACCGTGAGCCGCGCCTCGAAGCACTGGTGCGGCAGGTATTTGGTCCGGAAGTGCGATCGCGGGGAATGGGCGAAGCGCGCGATGCATTTGAACGGGTCGCGGCAATCGTCAAAAGCCACTTGGAACGTCATCGCCTGGCCGGTGCAATCGCCCAACTCAATGAACTTCTCGATCTATCCATGGGTCGCGGTGGCGCGATCAGCGCATCGATGCGTGCGTTTCTCGCCAATGAATTGGGTAAGGAAAGCCTCACTGCCTCGCAGGCGAGCGAGCGCTGGTCGCAGCTGCGTGCAGAATTACGCAGGCTGGTCGGGCTGCGTCCGGCATTGCTGCGCGTCGAACGCGTTGCCAATCTCGTCGCGGAATCGGGTGCCATGCATTGGGCGGACCATCTTCGTACCGTTCCCGCATTGGACGGGCGCGATCCGTGGACACCGACCAACTGGCGGCAAGCCTGGCAATGGCGGCAAATCTTTACGCTGCTGGAGACGATCGATGGACGCGAGCCGCTCGCCCGGTTGCAGAAAATACGGGGCGAAATCGAAGAGGATCTGGCGCGTTCCTATCAACGTCTGGTGGAGAAAAGGACCTGGCTGCAGGTGAGCCGCAATTCATCCGATGCGGTGAAGTCCGCGCTGCAGGCTTACCTGAATGCGGTGCTGCATATTGGCCGCGGCGCCGGCATTCGCGCCAATCGGTATCGGAACGAAGCGCGCCGTGCGATGCAGGAGGCCAATCGGGCGGTACCCTGCTGGATCATGCCGCATTGGCGTGTCTCGGAGACGCTGCCGGCAGACCTCGGCAAATTCGATCTCGTCATCGTCGATGAAGCGAGTCAATCGAATCTGTGGGCCTTGCCTTCGCTCTTGCGCGGCGCAAAGATCCTGATTGTCGGTGACGAGAAGCAGGTGGCGCCCGAGAGCGTCGGTGTTGGTGAGGAGCGGATCGTCGATTTGAAGAGTCGCTTTTTGGCCGGTCAGGTGTATGCCGACCAGATGACGCCGGAAAAATCCCTCTACGATCTTGCGCGCGTGGCGTTCGCCGGCAACATGGTGATGCTCCGTGAGCATTTCCGCTGCGTAGCGCCGATCATCGAATTTTCGCGGCGCGAGTTCTATGGCGATGCGCTCAGGCCCTTGCGCGTGCCGCGGGTATCTGAGCGTCTCGATCCGCCGTTGATCGACGTGCTGGTGCGTGGCGCGACCCGGCGCGGCGCGGTGAATGACGCCGAAGCGCGCGCGATCGTCGATGAGATCAAATCGATTCTTGCCGATTCCCGTTGCGCCGGCCGCACCATCGGCGTCGTATCGTTGCTTGGCATCGAGCAGGCCCATTGCATTTTCGATTTGATTCGGGCGTGTATTTCACCTGCGGAAATCGTGGCGCGCCAAATCACGGTGGGCGATGCGAGAACTTTTCAAGGCAAGGAGCGCGACATCATGCTGCTGTCGATGGTGGCGACCCCGGACCAGAAAATAACCTCGGCCGGGCCCACATTCGAGCAGCGCTTCAATGTTGCGGCCAGTCGAGCGCGTGACCGCATGGTGTTGTTCCGATCGGTTGAATTGTGTGACCTCTCGACCCTTGATTTGAAAGCCCGGCTCATCGAGCATTTTGCGATGCCGTACAAGGAGGCGGCGCCCGCCGCCAGGGCGCTGCGCGACTTTTGCGAGACGACCTTCGAACGGGAACTGTTCGACGCCCTGTCGGAGATCGGCTATCGCGTGTGGCCGCAGGTGCGCGCGGGCGTGCATGCCATTGATCTGGTCGTCGAAGGGGATGGCGATCGGCGCCTCGCCATTGAATGCGACGGCGATCGACACCAGGCCGTCGATTCTTGGGCGCTCGACATGAGCAGGCAGCGGGTGCTGGAGCGTGCCGGCTGGACATTCTGGCGCTGTTTTGCATCGAGCTTCACGTTGCATCGAGACACCACGCTGAAAGACCTGGTTGCGCTCCTTAATGCGATGAAGATCGGACCGATCGGTGCGGTGCATAGTGGACCGATGAGCTATACCGAACATCGCGAGGTGACCGCGGTCCCGCAGGTAGCGCAGAGCGCCCCGCTGCGCTACCTGCTATTGCGCGCCATACCGAGGGAAGGAATGCTCAAGCCACCTTGGCACGGCGAAGATTGAATCGTCGCCAGTTGAGAAAATACTCGCAAGGTGCCAAACCCCGCCAGCCGCGCAGGATGACGGGATATCAGTGATTGTCGCGCGGCACTTTGCTGCCGCTTGATCCCACCAGAAAATCGAGATCGGCGCCGTCGCTCGCCTGATTCACATGATCGATGTAGAGCTTGTAGTAGCCACGCGTAAGGGGTGGGGTTGGCGCTTTCCACTTCTTGCGCCGCTTCGCCAGCTCATCTTCGGTCACATGCAGATGCAGCGTTCGCTTCGCGACATTAAGTTCGATGATGTCGCCGTTTTGTACTAGTCCAAGCGTGCCGCCTGCTGCGGCTTCCGGCGATGAATGCAACACCACGGTGCCGTAGGCTGTGCCACTCATCCGTGCATCCGAGATGCGCACCATGTCGGTAATGCCCTTCTTCAACACCTTGGGTGGGAGCGGCATGTTGCCCACCTCGGCCATGCCGGGATAACCCTTCGGACCGCAGTTCTTGAGCACCATGATGCAGTGCTCATCGATGTCGAGTTGCGGATCGTCGATACGCTTGTGGAAATCTTCAATGTTCTCGAAGACGACCGCGCGACCCTTGTGCTTCATGAGCTTCGGGGTGGCCGCTGATGGCTTAATGATTGCACCGTCCGGGCACAGGTTGCCGCGCAGCACCGCGATGCCGGTGTTCTTCTTGAACGGCTTTTCCCATGGGGTAATGACGTCCGTGTTGTAACACTCGGCGTCCTTGTTGTTGTCCCAAATCGACTCGCCATTGACGGTGAGCGCTTTCTTATTGAGCAGCCCTTGCTCGCCCAGCGTGCGTAGCACGACCGGCAGGCCGCCCGCGTAATAGAAATCCTCCATCAAGTATTTGCCTGAGGGCATTAGATTGACGAGCGTGTGAACGTCGCGACCAAGCTTGTCCCAATCATCGAGGTCGAGCTTGACACCGATGCGCCGTGCAATCGCGATCAGATGAATCACCGCATTGGTCGATCCACCGATGGCCGCGTTCGCACGAATCGCATTCTCGAAGGCCTCGCGTGTCAGGATCTGCGAGAGCTTGACATCTTTCTTGACCAACTCCACCGCGCGTCGACCGGCCATCCGGGCGAGCACGTTACGTCTGGCATCGACCGCCGGAATAGCCGCGTTGCCCGGCATACCAACACCGAGCGCTTCGACCATGCTGGCCATGGTGGAGGCGGTGCCCATCGTCATACAGTGCCCATGCGAACGATGCATGCATGATTCGGCTTCATGAAATTCTTCGAGCGGCATTTTGCCCGCGCGCACGTCTTCAGACATCGACCAGGTGTTGGTGCCAGAGCCGATGTGCTTGCCCTTGTAGACCCCGCGCAGCATCGGCCCACCCGATACGCCGATGGTGGGCACATTGACGCTTGCCGCACCCATCAGAAGGGCGGGCGTGGTCTTGTCACAACCAAATAGCAGGACCACGCCATCGAGCGGATTGGCGCGGATGGACTCTTCGACATCCATCGAGGCGAGGTTGCGATAGAGCATCGCGGTGGGCCTGAGCAGCGTTTCGCCCAATGACATCACCGGGAATTCGAGAGGGAAACCACCCGATTCCCAAACACCGATCTTGACCTGCTCGGCCAGCGTCCGAAAGTGCGAATTGCAGGGAGTAAGTTCGGAGTAGGTATTGCAGATGCCGATGACGGGCTTCCCTTCGAACTGGTCATGCGGGATGCCACGGTTCTTGGTCCAGCTGCGATAGAGAAACCCGTAGATGTCTTCGCGACCGAACCACTCCTGGCTACGAAGTTTCTTCTTTGCCATGTCTCCCGCCCTTTTATGCTGTTATGCGGCTTTTGCTTTTTTACTGGCGTCCCGCGCTTTGACCAAATCGAGGGCCACATCGACGATCATGTCTTCCTGCCCGCCCACCATGCGGCGCTTACCGAGTTCAGCAATGATGTCGAAGGTCGGGATGTCGTAGCGCGCTGAGGCTGTTTCGGCATGGCGCAGGAAGCTCGAATAAACGCCGGCGTAGCCGATGGTGAGGGTTTCGCGATCGACACGCACCGGCCGATCCTGCAATGGGCGCACGAGATCATCGGCGGCGTTCATCAGCATCTTCAAATCGCAGCCATGGTTCCAGCCCAGGCGATCCAGCACCGCAATCAGCACTTCGAGCGGCGTATTGCCGGCGCCCGCGCCCATGCCGGCAAGCGAGGCATCGACACGGTAGGCGCCTTGCTCGATCGCAATGATCGAGTTCGCGACACCGAGCGACAGGTTGTGATGGCAATGGATCGCGACCTGCGTTTCCGGTTTCAGCGCATCGCGCAGCGCCTTCACTTTTTCAGAGACTTCGTGCATCAGCGTCGCCCCGCCCGAGTCGGTGACGTAGACACATTGCGCGCCGTACGATTCCATCAACTTCGCCTGCTTGGCAAGTTGATCGGCCGGGATCATATGCGCCATCATCAGAAAGCCCACCGTGTCCATGCCGAGTTTGCGGGCATGTTCGATATGCTGCTTGGAGATATCCGCCTCGGTGCAGTGGGTGGCTACGCGCACGACGCGCGCGCCTGCTTGGTAGGCCTCCGTGAGGTCATGCACGGTGCCGATGCCCGGGATGAGCAACGTGGCGACCTGTGCGCGCTTGAGTGCACCGGCTACCGCGGCAATCCATTCGACATCGGTATGCAGGCCAAAGCCATAGTTGAAGCTGGAACCGGCCAGGCCATCGCCGTGCGAGATCTCGACCGAATCGACACCAGCGGCATCGAGCGCCTTGGCGATCGTGATGCATTGATCGAGCGTGTACTGATGGCGGCGCGGATGCATGCCATCGCGCAGCGTCACGTCGGAGATGTAGATTTTCTTTTTGGGATCGACTTGGTTGATCAACATGGCGGCTCCTGCCGGATCAGGCGGCGATTTTTGTGATGGCCAGACGTTCGGCGGTTGCCATGGCGGCCGAGGTCATGATGTCGAGATTGCCGGCGTAGGCGGGCAGGTAATGCGCCGCGCCTTCGACCTCCAGAAAGATCGAAACCTTCAAGCCGTGCAGCTTGCCAAGGCCCGGAATATTGAGCGCCTTGTCAGCCGGAATCCGATCGAACTGCACTTCCTGCTTCAAACGGTAGCCCGGTACATAGGCCTGCACCTTTGCCACCATGTCTTTGATCGAAGCATTGATGGCCGCTTCATCGGCGCCTGCTTCGGCGAGGCAAAACACGGTGTTACGCATGATGAGCGGCGGTTCGGCCGGGTTCATTACGATCAGCGCTTTGCCCCGTACCGCGCCACCGACTTTGACGATGCCGCGCGAGGTGGTTTCGGTAAACTCATCGATATTCGCGCGGGTGCCGGGGCCGGCGGACTTGCTCGCAATCGAGGCGACAATCTCGCCGTAATGCACTTTGGCGATCCGCGACACGGCGCGGACCATCGGAATCGTCGCTTGTCCGCCGCACGTCACCATATTGACGTTGGGACTGGCGAGGTTGTCATCCATGTTCACCACCGGCACCACATAGGGGCCGATGGCAGCGGGCGTCAGATCCACGACTTGAATGCCATGCCCTTGCAGCACCTCATTGTGCTTGGCATGCGCGCCGGCCGAGGTGGCGTCGAAGGCGATGCGGATGTCTTTGAAATTCGTGAGCTGGGTAAGCCCGTCGATGCCTTTGTCGGTCGTAGGCACGTCCATGCGCTTGGCGCGGGCGAGGCCATCGGAGGTGGGGTCAATGCCGACCATCGCTCCCATCGACAAGTGCTTGGAAGTGCGCAGCACCTTGATCATGAGATCGGTACCGATGTTGCCCGAGCCGATGATGGCTACCGGGACGCGAACGTCGCCTTCCATTGCTTTCTCCTGGACCCAAATAAACTGCGTAGTTTAGCGCAATGAAGCGATATTCCGCGGTTTCGTCCGACCAGCGCCGTTACAGCAGATCGTGCACGGCATCAAAGTAGCGGCGCACCGCATCCACATGAATGCGCGGGGATTTCTCGAGGATCGGCTGATGATGGTAGCGGTCGAACGCGGTATTGAGCGTGACATGCGAGACGCCAATATCGCGCCAGGCTTTGATTTCAGCTCGCCATTGTTCCGGTGTGGTATTAGCCATCGAGACCCAGGTGTCGGTGCCGACGCTATCGGCAGCGCGTCCGGCCTTCTTTGCCAGTTCACGTAGCTTGTTGATCGCGGCGCGGCCTTCGGCGTCCGGTTTGTATTGCAACAGGATCCAACCGTCGCCCATGCGCACGATGCGGTCCATCGTTTGGTCGACATGGCCGCCAAACCAGATCGGTATCGGCCGCTGCACCGGCAATGGATTGAGGCCTGATTCCTTCACTGCATGCCATTTACCTTTGAAGCTGACATTGGGATCGGTCCAGAGCGCCTTCATCAACGCGATCTGTTCTTCCGAGCGTGCGCCCCTGTCGTGGAAATTCTCGCCGAGCGCCGCATACTCGGGTTGATTCCAGCCGACGCCGATGCCAAGGCGCAGTCGCCCGCCGCTCAGATAATCCACGCACGCCGCTTGCTTGGCCACCAACACGGTCTGACGTTGCGGGAGGATCAGGATTTGCGTCGTAAAGGTGATCCGTTTGGTGAAGCCGGCCAGAAAACCGAATAAGACAAACGGATCATGAAAGGTGATCGACGAGTTGTATCGTGACTTGCCGTCGGTCCGGACGCCCGTGTTGACGCCAAGAACATGATCGTAGACGGAAAGATGCTGAAAGCCGATTTCCTCGGCCGCCTGGGCAAAATCCTTGACGATGAGCGGATCACCGCCGATGGCCAATTGTGGCAGGGCAACACCGAGTTTCATTGCGGGTTTCCTTGAATGGCAGATAGGGAAGCGCTACTTGACGGGCTTGAAGATTCGCTCAACTGAGGCTGGAAACTTCAACAGTTTCGTGGCTGGCCGGATCGGACGCCGCACCAATTCGCCGCCGCAATTCGGGCAAATTCCTTGCAGTTCGCCCTCTGCACAGGTCGTACAAAACGTGCATTCGAATGAACACATCCTGGCACTGCGACTGTCGGGTGGCAAATCAACATTGCATCGCTCGCAATTGGGTCTCAGTTGAAGCATGTGTTGGGTCTCCCTGGCGCTAGCCTTCCAGGCCGATGCTATCAATGATTCCGTAAATGGATGTGTTGCCATCCGGCATGGCCCATAATCGGCAAAGAACACACCACCGCATCGTCAAAAGCGAGATGGTGTGCAAACGTAATGTCGACGGAGCCTCATGGAAGCATTTCTTTTGTACTTGAACCAGCCCGTTGTCCAATTCGGGGTAGCGCCATTTCTTGCTGGTCTGGTGGTCGCGTTGGTGTTGCACCGGTTTCATCTGGGCGGTCTGGCGATGATTGCCGGACTGGCCACGGCTTTTTTATGGTCGTGGGCTTTTTCTTTACGCCGCTCACCACGCTGCGCAAGATTTTTATCGTCGCGCTCGCCACCCCGCTCATCGGTTTCTTCATCGATGTCCCATTCCGGGGCAATCGACTCGGTGCTGCCTGCATGGCGCTCGTAGCGGCGGCGGCTGCGGTCTGGGGGTTTTACCCGGTGCTGCGGCAGGTGGGGATGCCTAATGTGCTGCTATCAGGTGGCGTGATGGTCATCTCGATCATGTGGCTGGTCTACGTGTCCTTGACCGCTCTGGTCGAGCGGTCGGTGCCCTGCACGGTATTTGCACTCGCGATAGCCCTTGGGGCAGGAGCGCTTTCAACAGTCGGCGCGGCGCCGTCAATGGCGGATTTTGGTTTTGCGCTGGGTGCGGAGGTTGGGGCCTTTCTGCTCGTGTTGATCATATCGGGCCGCACGTATACGGCGGGCGCGACCCTTGTTTTGACCGCGGCGGTGACATGCGGCTTACTCGTCAATGCCGCGATGATCACGGCGCATTTGCACTGACATGCCGTCGCGATCTATGCGCTCACGCCGTTCTTGGTGCGCTTGCCGGACCCATCGCGATCAGGGGTCTGGCTGCAGGGAATCGTCCACGGTTTGTACGCAGCGCTGCCGGTCATTGCCGCATACGTCATCGCGAAGAACGGATTCGCCGATGCATTGAAACTCTTTCAGCAGTTGCTCACCAAGATATAGGAAGGAGCAAGGGGCAGGAGCAAGGGGCGCCCCCGCCACCGCAAGTGTGGTCACGCCGATTGCGCGAGATCGCTCGATCGGTGTTTCCTTAACAAGATATAGTTAAGAAAACACCGATCAAGTAGCCGCACGAGGGATCCCTGAGTGTGATTTTGTCGAATTTGCGAAGCGAATGAAATATTCATCGAACTTGCGGGGCGTTTTGCGACAGAAAGCGGGGCCATGCCCCGCATTTCGCTCACGCTGGA
>SHXR01000018.1 GCA_009693235.1 Betaproteobacteria bacterium
GTCCAGCGTGAGCGAAATGCGGGGCATGGCCCCGCTTTCTGTCGCAAAACGCCCCGCAAGTTCGATGAATATTTCATTCGCTTCGCAAATTCGACAAAATCACACTCAGGGATCCCTCGTGCGGCTACTTGATCGGTGTTTTCTTAAGCTTACGGCAGCATAGATTCATTCGTTGAGATCGTTGGGCCCATGGTGTCGTTTTGGTTGAGCCCTAGGCCGATTTCGTTAATGCCGCTGTCTACCTCTCGGGCATGGCTGGCCTGCCGTCGCCGACGAGCGCAAATAAAACGTACGACACGTAGACATACCAGGCAATCGCGTGACTGGCGGTTGGAAACGGCGATTCGTAGAGTTCGCGCAGCACGAGCGGCACGGCTGTGTTCTGGATCAGACCCACGACGCCCAGAATGCCGGCAAATACCCGCGACAGGCCCGGCACATCGGGTCGGCGTAAATACAAGGTCAGCAAGGCGACCGCCACGAATGCGAGCACCACTGCACCGATCCCCGCACGATTCGCACGCGCGATGCTGGGGTCGGCTTCATTCATTCCCGCCACAAATACGTAGACGAATGTCGCAAGCCCAACGAACAGGGCAATGATGAAATTCCAGCCGATCCACGAGCGGGGATTTGGCATTTCCACAGCGGGCGCTTTGATGGGCGTCAGATCATCCTCCGTCTTCTCCATGGACACCTCTTGCAGTGCGAGACTGGGCTTACTCGCGCCTCCCACACGTTATACTGGTTAATTAACTTAAGCACTGGCCAGCCTCCCTCATGGAGCAGCAATACCAACCCGCGAAAATCGAGCGCAACGCGCAGTCGCATTGGATCAACACGCGCGCATTTAACGCCAAAGAAGACGCTGCCAAGAAGAAGTACTACTGTCTGTGCATGTTTCCGTACCCATCAGGTAAGCTGCATATGGGTCACGTCCGCAATTACACGATCGGCGATGTCATCACACGTTTTCATCGCATGCGCGGGTTCAACGTGCTGCAGCCAATGGGCTGGGACGCCTTCGGTCTGCCCGCCGAAAACGCCGCAATGAAAGAAGGTGCGCCACCTGCGAAGTGGACGTACGACAACATCGTCTACATGAAAAAACAGCTCCAGTCGCTAGGCTTTGGCATCGACTGGGAACGCGAACTCGCGACCTGCACGCCGCAGTATTACAAATGGAATCAGTGGTTGTTTCTGCGTATGTTGGAACGCGGCATCGTCTATAAAAAGACGGGGGTAGTGAACTGGGATCCGGTCGACCAGACGGTACTTGCCAATGAGCAGGTGATTGACGGGCGCGGCTGGCGAACTGGCGCGTTGGTGGAAAAGCGCGAGATCCCTATGTACTACATGCGGATCACGCAGTTCGCCGATGAGTTGCTCGGCTCGCTCGATGCGCTGCCGGGCTGGCCCGAGCGCGTCAAGACGATGCAGGCCAACTGGATCGGCAAGAGCTACGGCGTGAACTTCGGTTTTCCCTATGACATTGACGGGGAGAAGAAACTCCTGCGCGTTTTCACGACGCGTGCCGACACCATCATGGGTGTCACGTTCATGGCGATTGCCGCCGAACATCCACTTGCCACGCATCTTGCAGAGAGCAATACGCGCCTGCAGGCCTTCATCGACGAGTGCAAGCGGGGCTCGGTGATGGAAGCTGACATGGCGACGATGGAAAAGAAGGGGATGCCGACCGGCTTTCACGTCACGCATCCGCTCACCAACGAAAAAGTTGAAGTGTGGGTCGGCAACTATGTGTTGATGGGTTACGGCGAAGGCGCCGTGATGGGTGTGCCCGCGCATGATGAACGCGACTTCGCGTTTGCAAAGAAATATGGCCTCGCGATCAAGGAAGTGGTTCGCGCACCCGGCAAGTCCTTCAGCCTCGACGCTTGGCAGGAATGGTACGCAGACAAAGAGAGTGGCCGTTGCGTCAATTCGGGCAAGTACGATGGCCTCGACTACATGCAGGCAACCGATGCGATTGCCGCGGATCTGAAAACAATCGGCCTCGGTGACAAGCAGGTGCAATGGCGCTTGCGTGACTGGGGTATTTCCCGGCAGCGCTACTGGGGTACACCGATCCCCCTGATTCACTGCGCTGCATGCGGCGATGTGCTAGTGCCCGATGACCAGCTACCGGTCATGCTCCCGGAACATCTCGTGCCCGACGGGACCGGTAATCCGCTCAATAAGAATGCGGCATTCCTCGATTGCGCGTGTCCCAAATGCGGCAAGCCTGCCCGGCGCGAGACCGACACGATGGACACCTTCGTCGATTCCTCGTGGTACTTCTTTCGTTTCGCCACCCCTGGCGCGAATGAGATGATCGATGCACGCGCAAGCTACTGGATGCCGGTGGATCAGTACATCGGCGGCATCGAGCATGCCATTTTGCATCTGCTCTATGCCCGGTTCTGGACGAAGGTGATGCGGGACGTTGGCCTCTCGAAAACCGACGAGCCCTTCACCAACCTTCTGACCCAGGGAATGGTGCTCAATCACATCTTCCAGCGGCGGGGCGAAAAGGGCGGCATCACCTACTTTGCGCCCGACGAAGTCACGCTCGTGCACGACACCGAGGGCAAAGTGGCGAGCGCCCGCGCAAAAGGCGATGGGCTACCAGTCGACTATGACGGGATCGGCACGATGTCGAAGTCAAAGCGGAACGGTGTCGATCCGCAGGACTTGATCGACAAGTATGGTGCTGACACGGCCCGGTTCTTCATCATTTTTACTAGCCCACCGGAGCAGACCCTCGAATGGTCGGAGTCCGGTGTCGATGGATCGTTCCGCTTCTTGCGCAGGCTGTGGTCGTTCGCCCACGATCTTGCCGCGCTCATCCAGGCAGAGTCCGCCAAACGGGGCGGAAACTATTCAAGCTATACCTATCCCCCCGACTGGCCGAAGCGCGCCCCCATTTTCGCGGCCGTGCGGCGTGAATTGCATACCCACCTTAGGCAAGCAACCTATGACATTGAACGGCACCAGTTCAATACTGTCGCGTCCGCCGCAATGAAATTGCTCAATGCGCTGTCTGGTCTGCCGAAAATCGCCGCGGCAAATGTGGCAAAGGAACCGACCCACACACAGTTGCTTCATGAGGGCATGGCCATTCTCCTACGCGTGCTCTCACCGATCACGCCGCATGTCACCCATGCGCTGTGGAAGGACCTGGGATTCGGGGGGGATCTGGTTGAGGCCGAATGGCCGGTAGTCGATTCCTTGGCGCTCGAACAAGACGAGATCGAGCTGGTGGTGCAGGTCAACGGCAAGATGCGTGGATCGATGCGAGTACCGAAGACTGCTAATCAGGCTGAAATTGAAACGGCGGCGCTGAAGCTCGACATCGTTACGAAGTTCACCGAAGGCAAGGTGCCGCGAAAAATCATCGTCGTGCCGGCGCGGCTGGTCAATGTGGTTGTTTAGGAAAACGCTGATTAAGCTATCTCGCGTCATCAGCGTGCTCAAATATTCAGGGAGTTACGAGGGGGCGAGCCCCCTTGTTCAGTGATTCCTTAGACGGTGAAGGGTGAAGGGTGAAAGATAAAGGACGGAAAGCGGCCGCACTGTGTGCCGCGCTAACTATCTACGCACTCGCTTCCGGGTGTGGTTTTCAACTGCGCGGCAACGCCAAGCTGCCCTTTGACTCCGTCTACATTCCGGACAATCATTCCATGTTGGTCGAGCTTGCTCGTACCCTGCGGAGCGGCAATAATGTAAAGATCGTCAACGATCCGGAGGTTGCAAACGCGCGGTTCGTCTTCTTGGGCGAGCAGCGCGAGAAAGTGATCCTAAGTGTCAGCGCTGCCGGCCGCATCAGGGAGTACCAGTTGCGCTATGCCGTCATCTTTCGGCTACATGACGGCAAGGGCGGCGAATATATTCCGACCAATACGGTGGCCTTGCGGCGAGACGTTTCGTTCAATGAACAGGTGCTGGCAAAGGAAGTCGAAGAAAGCCTTCTCTACCGTGACATGCAGGCCGACATGGTGCAGCAGATCATTCGCCGCATGCAGGCCGCAAAGTTAAGGCTCGCTGATGATTAGTGGCCAGTGTCGCCAAATGTGAGCGAGCCGCCATGCCGCAGCTACGCGCCGACCAACTCGACCAGCATCTCGCCAAGCATTTGCTGCCGCTGTACGTGATCCATGGCGACGAACCGCTGCTTTCCCTCGAAGTGGCGGACGCGATTCGTATGAAAGCGCGTGCCGCCGGATGCGCTGAACGGGACATCTTCGTCGCCGAACGCGGATTTGAATGGGCGAGACTCAATCACGCAGCGGCCGACATGTCACTATTTTCCGATCGAAAACTGATCGAGCTTCGCATCCCCAACGGCAAGCCGGGCGACGCCGGCGCCGAAGCCATTACCACCTATTGCTCGCATCTTGTCGAAGAGAATGTAACGCTCGTCAATCTGCCACGTCTTTCGAAGACCGATCAATCATCGAAATGGTTCACCGCCCTCTCTGAGCGGGCAATGGTTGTGAACGTATTTCCGGTCGAGCGGGCACGTCTCGGCCTTTGGATCGGTGCCCGATTAGCGCGGCAAAAACAGCGCGCCGATGACGCCGCGCTCGCGTTTATGGCCGATGCGGTGGAAGGCAATCTCCTTGCCGCGCACCAGGAAATTCAAAAGCTCGGGTTGCTCTATCCGGAGGGATCGCTAACAATCGAACAGATCCGGACCGCGGTCCTCGATGTTTCGCGTCATGATGTCTATCAGCTTGCCGAGGCCATGCTCGCCGGTGATGCCGTTCGCACGACAAAAATCGTTCAGAGTCTGCATGGCGAGGGCGAACAGGTCCTCCGACTGCTCTGGGTGCTGTCGGAAGAAATTCGGGCGCTTGGACGGATCGCAGACGGATTAGGAAACGGTCGAAGCGCCCAAGAGCTGCTGCGCGACAACCGCATCTGGGGTGAACCGCGGCAGACGCTGATCGTTCGTGCGGCCCGCACTGTCCGACCAGCCGCCATCGAAGCGGCGCTTAGCCATGCGGCGAATATTGATCGCCTTGCCAAGGGCATCGGCAAGGGCGATCCATGGGATGAGTTATTGGGGTTGGCGCTACGCTTTTGTAACAAGATCGATGAGGCAGGACTGCGAGCGCTCCCGTAAAATGGCCGGACTAATTCATTGAGCACCGCATCGTGGGCGCAGAAACGAATCTTCCGCTCGATTTAGCAGCCGGCATGCACTCGATTGGGCTGCGTGCGCGCGCCGCTTCTCGCACCATTGCCAGGGCCGATACCGCAACAAAAAATCGGGCCCTTGCCGCAATTGCGACCGCCATCCGACGCAACGCCGGCGCCATCATCGCCGAGAACGCGAAGGACGTTGCACGCGCTCGATCAAACGGCCGGGATGCCGCGTTCGTCGATCGACTCACGTTGCGGCCGAATTCGATCGAAGACATGGCTCAAGGCGTCGAACAGGTGGCCCAGTTGCCCGATCCGATTGGTGCGATGACCGATTTGGTGGCGCGTCCGACCGGCATTCAAGTTGGAAAAATGCGCGTCCCGCTTGGCGTCGTGGGGATCATCTATGAATCGAGGCCGAACGTAACGGTCGATGCGGCCGTGCTGTGCCTCAAATCAGGCAATGCCACGATCCTGCGGGGCGGCTCCGAGGCGATTCATTCGAACCAGGCGATTGCACGCTGCGTACACGAGGGGCTTCGTGAGGCAGGCTTGCCGGAAGACGCCGTGCAGGTCGTTGCAACGACCGATCGAGCGGCAGTGGGCGAGATGTTGCGCATGAACGACTGCATCGACATCATCGTTCCGCGTGGCGGCAAGCCCCTCATTGAGCGGGTGATGGCCGAATCACGGATCCCGATGATCAAGCACTTGGATGGCGTTTGCCATGTGTACATCGACGATAGCGCGGATATCGAGATGGCGATCCGCATTGCTGACAATGCGAAAACCCAGCGTTACGGTACCTGCAACGCGATGGAGACTTTGTTGGTGGCCGATCGGATCGCTCCGCGCGTGCTGCCGGCCCTGGCTAAGCGCTTTCTCGATAAAGGCGTGGAATTACGTGGCGATGCCGCGTCATGCACGCTAGTGCCGGCAATGAAGCCCGCTACTGAGGAAGATTGGTATGCGGAGTATCTCGCCCCGATCCTCGCTGTACGAATCGTCACGGGGCTCGATGCAGCGATCGATCACATCGCGAAGTACGGCTCCCAGCATACCGATGCGATCGTTACCTCGAATGACGCGCATGCCAAGCGCTTTCTTCGCGAAGTCGATTCGAGCTCGGTCATGGTCAATGTTTCGACCCGCTTCGCCGACGGCTTTGAATTCGGGCTCGGCGCGGAGATCGGCATTTCGACCGACAAGCTGCATGCGCGGGGGCCCGTTGGACTGGAAGGACTCACATCCCAAAAGTGGGTGGTACTGGGGCATGGGGAAATCAGAGGGGGAAGCAGTGAGACGGAGTAAACTGGCTTCTCCCGGTTGCAGATGGAGGGTTCAATGAGCGCTGTGTTCACAGCCACGCGGCACAAGTTGACCGTTGCGGCCTATCACGACCTGGGTGCGACCGGCCATCTCACCGAAGATGATCGCGTCGAATTGATCGAGGGGGAGCTGATCGATATGGCGCCTATTGGCGGACCACATTTGACTAGTGTCAATCGCTTAAACATGTTCTTCGCGCGCTCAATTGGCGATCGCGGCATCGTGTCGGTGCAAAATCCGGTGATCCTGGGCCGCCATTCCGAGCCGCAACCTGATCTCGTGATCTTGGCACCGCATATGAACGCGCGCGATGCGGGGGTGTCTATCCCAAAGGATGTGCTGCTCTTGATCGAAGTATCCGACACCACGGTCGCCTATGATCGTGGGACGAAACTTCCGCTTTACGTTCGGCACGGCCTGGAGGATGTATGGCTGTTCAATCTCCGCTCGGATCGTATCGAAGTGTACCGGGCACCGACTGCTGCCGGGTACGCACCGATGCGAGAGATTGGGCCGGGCGAGTCGATCGCGATGTTGGCGCTGCCCGACGTACGCCTCGCTTGGGAAACTGTGTTCGCGTAGGAAAGCCATGCATCTCGACTGGTATTTCGACTACGTCTCGCCATTTGCGTATCTGCAATTCGCGTTGCATCCCGATCTTATGCAGCGCCCGGACTCCACACTCTGTCCCGTTCTGTTTGCCGGATTTCTGAATGAATGGGGCCACAAGGGGCCGGCTGAGATTCCACCGAAGAAGATCCACACATTTCGGTTGGTGACCTGGCAAGCAGCCAAATGGGGTGTCCCGATGCGATGCCCGCCCGTGCATCCGTTTAATCCCTTGCATGCGCTGCGGCTCACGATCGCGCTCGGGGCGCGTTACGACGTAGTCAAGACGATCTTTGAATTCATTTGGCGTGATGGACGTTCTATTACCGACGAATGGCAGGCGCTTCTCGCGCTGCTGCACGTCGACAATGCGGAGGTATTGCTGAGCGATGAGAAGGTGAAAGCGGCATTGCGGGCAAACGGTACGCAAGCCATTCGGGCCGGCGTATTCGGTGTGCCGAGTCTTGTCGCCGGAAAAGAAGTCTTCTGGGGCGAAGATGCCACCGACATGCTGCGCGACTACCTTGCGAATTCGGCGCTATTCGACACCGCGGAAATGAAGCGCATCGCCGCGTTGCCGGCTGGGGCGTCCAGGATTTGATCCGGGTGCTACTTCGGGCACCAACAATCCGGTCGAATCCGAAACACTTTCTGCGCCGTTTCACCGAGAATCCCACGGCGATACGCGTCCGGCAGATAGGCGCCCTCGACCGCCTTGCGCGGATCCGGATCGCCGATGTTGAATGGCATATCGGAGCCCAGCATCACATGATCGGGCGCGGCCTGCCGCACAAGATACTCGAGTGTTGCGGCATCGAAGACGCATGAATCAAAGAAAAGCGCGTCGAACCCTTTCTTTGGATCGGCGATCTTGCCGAGATACTGGTAATTGCGCACCAAGCGGCCAAGCGCATAGGGAAGCGCGGCGCCGCCATGGGCGATCACCAACTTTACGCCGGGAAATTTCAGTAGGTGGCCTGAAAAGAGCAGGCGCGTCACGGCGATCGACGTTTCCGCCACACGGCCGATCGCATTCACCATCTCATTGTCGTCGAGTCGCGCATCGCCGCACATATACATGGGATGCAGAAAAATGCCCGCACCGAGGCGCGAAGCAGTTTCCCAGAATGGGTCAAGCGACGGATCATCGAGCCGGCCACCCCGCGCGCCCGATGGCAAGGTGCCGATCATCGCCCCCGCAAATCCGCGATCGAGGGCTTCGGTCAGGACATCCGCGGCGAGCTTCCCGTCTTGCAATGGCACGCTGGCTAGCGGAGAGAAGCGCGGCTCATCGCGCAACTCCTCCCACATGCAATCGTTGATGAAGCGGCTCCAAGCCAGACCCTGTTTCGCATCGAGTTCGTAGCCTTCCGCATCGGTCCAAAGACCAAGCACTTGATGATCGACGCGAGCCTCGTCCATCCAGGCACGGCGCGCAACGAGATCCGACACCCTTGGCAGCATTGGCCTGGTGGGCTCGCCGTCCGGAAACTGCAGTCGATTGCCGGAACTATCGCGCAAGAGCTTCACGTCGGGGAACGCGCCTCGCACCCCGTCGAAGCGGGCGGTCAATCCTTTGGGAAGGTAGTGCGCGTGAATGTCGATGACGATAGGTTTCATGATAATGAGATGATTGACGTACGATGTGAGGCCCATTCTTTCAGATGCTCGTTGACTTCACAACTCCGGAAATAATATGCGTATCGCCAAGATCGAGCCCATAGCTGTAAGCGTACCGATGACCAAGCCGGTCAAGATGTCCGGCATCGAGATTCGGGCGGCCGATAATGTGTTGGTACGCATTGAAAGCGATACCGGCATCATCGGCTGGGGCGAAGGCGCTTCGGCACCCAATATGACGGGCGAAACCCTCGAAAGCATGATGGCCGCGGGGCGCTATCTGGCGCCGTTTCTGCAGGGGCGCGATGCCACCGATTTTGCAGCGCTGCATGCCGAGATGGACTGGCGGATGTATGGCAATCACGCGGCGAAGTCCGTCATCGATATGGCCCTGCACGATCTAGTCGCACGATCCCGCGGCATCCCAATGCATGCGCTGCTTGGCGAGAAGCGCCGCGATCGCGTTCCGGCGTTGTGGTTGATCGGGACAGGCTCGACCGAGGGCGACCTGACCGAGACTGTCGCACGCAAGGCGAGTGGCTTCGTCGCATTCAAGATCAAGGTCGGTGCCCATTCGCCCGCGGAAGACGCCGCCCGATCACACGCGATTTGCGAAATACTCGGGCGAGGCCTGCTCATCTCTGCCGATGTCAATCAGGCCTGGACTGTGCCGCAGGCCATCGAATACGTCACCGCGATGGGCAATGCGCCGCTCGACTTTCTAGAACAACCGGTGCGTGGTGACGATCTAGCCGGCATGGCGACGGTGGCTCGCGCGAGCCGCATCGCCATCGGCGCCGATGAAGGCTTGCACGGCATCGCCGACATCGAACGGCATCACGCGCTTGGCGCGGCGCAAGGCGGGAGTTTGAAGACGATCAAATTCGGCGGCGTGCGCGCGGCATTTGACGGCGGCTGTGTCGCCGATCGCCTGGGCATGAAGACCAATTTGGCAACGAAGATGTCCGAATCCAGCATCGCTTGCGCCGCGGTGATGCATCTTGCCGCCGCACTACCCAATGTGGATTGGGGCGTGAGCCCGACTTGCCAATACCTGGCCGACGATCTGGTGAAAGTGCCGCTGCAGATTGCTTCGGGCCATGCGACGGTACCGACCGGTCCGGGCCTTGGGATCGAGGTCGACCTCGAGAAAATTCGGCGTTACACCGTGAAAATTTAGGGAAATGCTGATTAACCTATATCGCGCAATCAGCGTGACGATATTTTTCGGGGAACTACGAGGGGCGAGCCCTCTCGTTACATCAAAATTTAATCCTCGCGCGGATCACGCAGTTTCGGTTGCGTTCCGGATGCCGGCTTCGGCAAATCATGGTCGAGAAACGCCTGCAACTTGACGAGCTGGGCGGACGCCTGCTTCCTCGCCAACTCGACATCGCAACCTTCCCAATCGTAAAAGCCCTTGCCTGATACGAGGCCCGTCGCACCTTGCTCGACCATCCCCTGCAGCATCGGGTTAGGTCGGTGATTGTGGAAGAATTCCGGGACGATCTAGTTCTGCGCATCGGCATGGATCTTGAGGCCGTTGATGTCTTTTTTCTGGATGAGCCCGTTTAGGCACATGCGTGGTGCGAGCATACGTCTGGCGGCATGATCGATATCGGCGGCGCTCGCGACACCGGCCTCGATGAGGTAGTACGCCTCGTGCAAAATGGCGTGCTGCAATCGATTAACGAGGAACCCCACGATCGGCCGGTAAAGCAGGACCGGCTCCTTGCCCGTCCGCTCGAGGAGACGAGCCGTATCGTCCACCGCCGCTTGCGGTGAATTGGGCCCAGCCATCACTTCCACCACCAACGTTTTATCGGCCGGCATGAAGTAGTGCAGTCCTATGAAACGTTCGGGGCGCTGCATGCGCCTGGCTAATTCGACGAGATCAAGCCCTGAGGTACCCGAGGCGAGAATAAAGTCCTCGGTTGGATAGGCCGCTTCGATTTCGCGGTACACGGCCTGCTTGGTCGGCACGTCTTCCGGGACGAATTCGATCAATAGATCGGGGGGCGGCGGGCAATTTCGCGACCACTTCCACCCCTTCGGGGACGTTCCTGAGAGACGCGGCACGCTTCTATTTTACGATCGTACGGATGCCAGCTTCCGCGAAGGTCTTGGCGACGCCTTGTCCCATGACGCCGTAGCCGTAGATGAGGACAGTACTAATGGTGCGGGGCATGTGCAGCAACGCTTTCTACTTGGAATACTTGGCTTGGAGTACTTGGAACACGACGCGACTACTGATGGGCGAACAATTTCTTGCCGGCCACCGGCACCTTCGCCACGAGAATATCGCCCGACAGCGATTCAGTGATGTACATCGTTTTCCGATCCGGCCCACCGAATGCGATGTTGGCAAGATGGTGATGATGGGGATTATCCGAATGAATGAGATGGGTGGGCAGCATATTGCTGTCGAATCGCCACACACCCACGCCAAGGTGACAGACATAGAGCCCATTCTCGGCATCCATTTCGATGCCATCTGGCCCTGCTGCGCCACCCGAGAGTTGAATGGCGACGCCCGTCTTGGAAATAGATCCATCCGCCATCAAGGGCAGACGCCAAATTTGCTGCGAGCGGGTCGCCGCCACATAGCAATGTTTCTCAGTCGTTGAAATCGTGATGCCGTTCGGGCTCGGTACATTACTCACCAGCCGGCGAAGGTCCCCGTTGGCTTTGAGGCGATAGACGTATCCGGTCGGATCGGCAATGCCGGTCTGCCCCTGATCGGTGAAATACAAATCGCCATTACTCGCAAAATGAAGATCGTTGAGCCCTTTGAAGCCCTCGCTGTAACCGGTCTCAAGAACGTTGTCGATCCTTCCCGACTTGGGATCCAAAATCAGCAATCCGCGCTTGTAGCATGTGATGAAGATGCGACCGTCCTTGTGGAATTTGAGACCATTCGGCCAGCCATCGTACTGCGTGACCAGCTCCCAATCGCCCTTGGTCGAGATGCGAAAGATGCGACCGTAGGGAATATCGGTGAACCAGAAATTGCCGTCCCGATCAAAGGATGGCCCCTCGAGAAAGCATTCGACCTCGGCGCCCTGGCGATTCGGGTCTGACCAAGCGGTCCGCGACTTCTTGCGAAATTTGGCCGGCATCGATTGGAAGACTTCGGCTTTGATGATTTCCGGCTGCTTGAATGGATTGAGCATGGCTGTGCACGGGGACTAAAGAAGTCAGGATCGTGTGAGATTATCATGGGAACAATTACACTTAGGGAATCACTGAACAAGGGGGCTCGCCCCCTCGTAACTTGCCGAAATATATGGTCACGCTGATTGAGCGAGAGAGCTTAATCAGCGTTTCCTTAGGCAGACGCTGCTCAAGCTCTCCCGCGCCATCTGCGTGACTTCATAGGGCTAGGCGACCTCCTCACCCGATTGACCCAATACTTTACCCCCATGAGTGACTTCAAATTGTTGGTGATGCCAGGCGATGGCATTGGCCCCGAGATTACCGATGCAACGCTCGAAGTATTGCGGCACGCGGATCGCCACTTCGGCCTGCAACTCGAGTTCGATGTCCGGGATGTCGGCTATGCGAGCCTTCGCAAAGTGGGTAATACGGTTCCGGAAGCACTCATCGAGAAAGGCCGCAATGCGCATGGCATCGTGCTTGGCCCCTGCGACACCTTCGGCTATCCGGCCGTCACCGATGGCGGCGCCAACCCATCCTCCACGTTTCGCAAAACTTTTGATCTTTACGCCAATATTCGGCCGAGCCGGGCGGTGAAAGGTGTCGATGCGCTCGCGCCGCGTACCGACTTGGTGATCGTCCGCGAGAATACCGAAGGCTTCTACGCCGACCGCAACATGTTCGCCGGTTCCGGGGAGTTCATGCCGACCGCCGATGTCGCATTGGCCATGCGCAAGATTACCGCCCAGAGTTCACGGCGGATTACCCGTGTGGCCTGCGAACTCGCCATGCAACGGAGCAAGCGGCTCACGATCGTCACAAAGGCGAATGTGCTCAAACTGTCTGACGGATTGTTTCTGCGCGAGGCGCAGTCCGTCGCTGCCGAGTTCCCAGCGATTACGGTCGATCATGAACTGGTCGATGCGATGGCCTCGCATCTCGTTCGCACACCGGCCCGCTTTGATGTGATCGTCACCACCAACATGTTCGGCGACATCCTCTCGAATCTGGCGTCCGAGATGACAGGCGGTCTTGGCCTTGCCGGGTCACTGAATGCCGGTGACCAATTCGCCATGGCACAAGCAACCCATGGCTCCGCCAACGACATTGCCGGTCAAGGTATCGCCAATCCGGCATCCCTGATGCTGTCGGTGGCGATGCTGCTTAATTGGCTCGCCGATCGGCATCGGCGTGAATCGCTGCGGATAGCCGCCAAAGCGATCGATAGCGCGGTCTGCACAACCCTTGGGTCACCCGCAACGCAAACAAAAGATCTTGGCGGCAACCTCGGCACGCGTGAATTCGCGGCCCGCGTTTGCGAGCGGATGCGGGCCATCTGAACATGGGGTCGGTGCTCCATCCATCGTTGCAGGGCCATGTGTGGGATACCCACACCCATGTGTTCGGCCCACCCGAACGTTACCCACTCGCACCAACACGAGGCTACACACCACCGGTGCGGTGGATCGACCAGTTAGGCAAGGCGAGCGCCGTAGCAAGTGTCGCTCATCTTGTCATGGTGCATCCCAGTGTCTACGGGCCGGATCTTTCCGCACTGACCGATGCGCTCGCCGCAGGAGGCGGGAAATATCGAGGTGTCGCGGTCGTGGCGCCCGATGCTTCAACGGCGCGCTTTGCGGAACTCCACCAGGCCGGCATCCGCGCATTGCGGTTCAATCTGGTATCGGTAGCCGGCACCTCATTCGAGGGTTTCGATGCGCTGGCGGCAAAGGCGGCCGAGCACGGCTGGCATGCGCAAATTTTCATCCATCCCCGCAACCTGTCCGACGTCATTGCATTGCGCGCCCGAACATCGATCCCGTTCGTACTCGATCATTTCGGCGGCTTTCACGCCGGCACGGATCTCGATTCACCGGCATGGGAAGCGCTGCTCACACTCGTCCGTGATGCGAATTGCTATGTGAAGCTATCCGGGTTCTATCGGCTATCCAAAGAGGGATTCCCGTATGCCGATCTCGATCCGATGGTGAAGTCGCTCGCGGCGGCATCGATGGATCGTCTCATTTGGGGATCCGATTGGCCGCATACATGGTTTTTCGAGCAGGCATCGGGCAAGCCACCGCCCTATGCAGACCTGCTCCAGCCCATCACGCGCAACTTCCCGGATCTGGCAAGTCAAAGGCGGATCTTGATCGATAACCCGCGGCAACTTTACGCGTAACGAGCGTGCATCGCATTACCGCAGCAAACCGTCATTCCCGCTATCGCGGGAATGACGAACTACCAAGCGATATCAGAGCTTTTTCAAATGCTCAAGCAGATCCTTGCTTTCTGGGATCGTACCCGCCGGGTACACATGCGAATGACGGATCACTCCCGCCTTATCAAGAATGAACACGGAGCGTGCATCGAACCCGCGTTCTTCAAGAAAGACGCCATAGGCCTTGCCGGTCACTCCATGTGGCCAATAGTCCGTTAACAGCGGGAATGGAATCCCACCCAGCTGCTCAGCCCATGCCTTCTGACTCGGCCCTGGATCGGCGCTGATCTGCAGAATTTCCACGTTGAGTGCTTTGAACTGGTCGTAGTTCTCACGGAACCCGAGGACCTGGTTTTTTCATCCACCCGTAAATGCGAAGGGAAGAAACGAGACGACCGTCGCGCGCCCGCGAAAACTCGCGAGGCTGACAGGCTGCCCCGTGTGCGACACCAACGTAAAGTCTGGCGCTTGCGTTCCTGCCTGTAATGCCATGAAAAATCCTCCTTGTGTGAGCGTCAGCGACGCTGCAGCGAAAGGATAGCGCAAGTCGGCGATCCCATCACACACCGGCCAAAATCGAGCACCGACTTGATACGGTGATCATGCGCAAGAACCGACGATACCCCGGTGCGGCAACTCGCTACCATCGCTACGGCAAAAAGTGACCCGGACGATCGATCACAGATTGCCCTTCGCCATCGGCAAGTCTATGTTCACCAGACCCTTCTGCACGAAGAGGATGGCTGTGCCCAGACCAGAAAAGATTCGCCTCGGCGAGACGCTGTTGCATCGAAAGCTGATCTCGCAGGAACAACTCAAACTCGCGCTCGATGAGCAGCGCCGCACCGGTCGCAAGCTCGGCCGCGCGCTCATCGACAATAACTTTGTCACCGAAGATCAGATCGCCGAAGGGTTGGCGCGGCAATTCAACGTCCCATACATCAATCTCAAGTTCGCCAACGTCAATGCGGAAACGGCTCGGCGCCTCTCAGAAATACATGCACGACGGCATCGGGCGATCGTACTTGAGTAGCACAAGAACTCATTTCTCGTCGGCTTGAGCGACCCGAGCGACCTGACCGGCTACGACGAAGTGCAGCATTTTCTCAAGCGTGAAATCGAGCTTGCCGTAGTCAGTGAATCGCTGCTGTTGCAAGTGCTCGATCGCGTCTATCGGCGCACCGATGCGATTTCGGGGCTGGCGCGCGAGCTCGAGCAGGACATCGGCGATTCAATCGTTGATTTTCGAACCTTGGGTGCCGGCGCGAGCGCAGAAGAGGCCCCAGTCGTCCGGCTGCTCCAAACCCTCTTTGAAGATGCTACACAAATCAATGCCTCGGACATCCATATCGAACCGCAAGAGCGCCGGTTACAGATCCGATTTCGTATTGATGGCGTGCTGATTCTGCAAACCGAGGCCGATACAAAATCGGTGCGCCGCTGGCGCTTCGTCTCAAGCTCATGGCGGGCCTCGACATTTCAGAGAAGCGTCTTCCGCAAGATGGTCGCTTCAATGTGCGGGTGCGCGATCAACATGTCGATGTACGGATGTCGACGATGCCAACCCAGCACGGCGAGTCGGTCATGCTTCGCTTGTTGAATCAATCGGCGAATATCCGCGGCCTTGACGGCCTGGGGATGCCCGCAGCCACCCGTTTCTACCAACCGATTAATAGAAACCGCGACCTTTTCTTCGCGCCCGGTAAATCCATGCTGGGTGAATGCCTGACAAGCATCACCACGAAAGCCCGAGCCCCCATCCACGGTTACCAAACTAACACCCCATTTTTCGGCGATAGCAGCGGCATCGCGGTGATAAGTAAGCGGACACGGATCAAATTTGTGGTGATAAATGAATTGCGGCGTTTTAAAGGGACCAAACGCCAAACCTTGGTCTGTGGCCTTGCTATAAGTGCCTGCGGTGTGAATAATTCCTGCGTAACTGCTGGGGTCACGCTTGAGCAGTCCGGCCTCGCAACGCTTCCAGACGGATGCATCGCCGCGTACATTCCAAATCCAAATGCCAACCCGCGGTCACTGCTTGCCATGCTCGCGATGGAATTGGGCTGCATGTTCGGTCGCAACAACAAGCCCGAGCATCGCTTTCTGGAGTCGATCAGCCAGCGTCTTATCGAAGTGGCGATCAATGAGCGCTTGATCGAGATCGCCGACCTAGGCGGACGGGTGGTGGTCTGCATCGACGAAGCGCAGGCCATGCCGATCGCCACCTTGGAGACCGTGCGCCTCCTCTCCAATCTCGAGACGGAAAAGCGCAAGCTCCTGCAAGTCATTCTGTTTGGGCAACCCGAACTCGACCAGAAGTTGTCGCGGCCGGAAATCCGTCAACTGCGCCAGCGCATTACATTCGAGTACGCCCTGGGGCCGTTGACGCGCGAAGAGGTATCGCACTATCTCTCGCATCGGCTTATCGTTGCAGGATTCGCAGGCGGGGCCTGTTCTCCGGACCTGCGGCCCGGGCCATCTATCGCGCGAGCCGTGGCATTCCAAGGCTGGTCAATATTCTTGCGCACAAGACCATGCTGCTCGCCTATGGTCGCGGGCGGCGGGCGGTCCGTTGACGCGATGCACGTACAGCCGTTCGCGATACGCCGTCGGCAAGGCGCTCGCCGTGGTTCCGCTTTGGATCCGCCGCCGCCATGGGTCTATGCGCCATTGCGTTAGGAACCTTTCTGCGATGAGCGTCATCAATCAGATGCTGCGTGATCTTGATCGGCGCACCATACCGGCCGATCGGGCGATCTATGCGTCGCACACCGATCGCCAATCGCGCAGCGGTATCGCCAAATGGTGCACCGTTGCAACCTTGCTGATGGCGACGGGAATCGGCATCGGCGTTGCGGTGAAGCGGTGGGACAATTCAGCCGATGCACGCCACTCGTTGGATATGACCGCCGAGAAGCCTGGCCGGTTGATCAATGGAGACCCGAGCATCGTTGTAGAGCCGCCCGCACCCGATGCCGCTCCCGATCCCAATACGGCTATGCGTCCGATTGCGACCGCATTGATGCCAGCCGAACCGATTCAAATCGTTGTACCGAAGTCCTTGCCGCCGGTGGCCAAGCCACTCGAAGGATCTCGGCCGGGCGAGTCGAAGGTGGTCAAACAGCAGATCGCCGCACCGCAATTTGCGAACGACCCATTGGAAAAACTGATTACCGGGATAGCTAACGACGCCGGCCCGCACGCACCGGCGAGTGCCGCGCCCGTGTCCCTTGCAACGCAACCTCCTGTGGAAGCAGCGCACACGCCCGCACCGAGAATCGATAAGCGTGCACTGGGTGATGAGGCAACATTCACCGCCGAAGCCACTTTTCGCCGTGCGGCCCTATTGATTGATCAAGGTCGACTGATCGAAGCGCAAGAACGATTGCGCGAAGCGCTGAACGTCGATGCCCGGCACGAACCGGCCAGGCAGACACTGGCGGCGCTGCTGCTTGAAAGCAAGTCATACGATGCCGCCGATGCCGTACTCACGGCAGGACTGCAACGCAATCCGGCGCAGACCAATTTCGCCCTCGCCTTGTCGCGTCTTCACCTGGAGCGCGGCAACATGCAAGGAGCGATCAATGTGTTGCGGGAACACGAACAATTTGCCATAGGTCATGCGGAGTATCGTGCATTCACGGCCGCACTGCACGGCAAGTCGGGCGCGCATGCCAAGGTTATTGCGGAGTATCAGGCGGCGCTTCGATTGGCGCCGCGCGTCGGCGCATGGTGGGTCGGTCTCGGCATTGCCTATGAAGCGGAAGAGCGAATGGATGCAGCCACCCAGGCCTATCGGAACGCGCGCGCAACCGGTTCACTGTCGGCTAGTCTCAGCGATTTTGTTGATCGCAAACTCCAGAGAACGCCGTAGTTGAGTAGCGTTCGGTTGCCTCAGGCCAATCTGCGGTTGGCGACGAGAATGCCGACCAACACGAGCAACAACCCCACTGCGTGATACCAATAGACGGCTTCACCGAGGAGGAAATAGGCGCCGATCGTGCCAAAAATCGGCACGAGATGGGTGAAGGGCGCCGAGCGCACCGGGCCAACCCGGTCAACGCCCAGGTTGAACACGATCGTCGCGAATACCGTTCGCAGAATGACGACATAGAAAATCGAGATAAGCACCGGCAACGTAAACACCGAATGCGCGACCCCTTTGGCAAGATCCCATGCGTAGAAAGGTGCGACCACCAGCGCCCCGACGGTGCCCGTTACGGCGAGAAATGCCATCGGCGAGAGCCGCGGTCGATAGGGCAGCAGAAAAATATGGCCGGACCAGATGAGCATGGCAAGCAGAATCAGCAGATCGGCAATGTTGAAGCGCAAGGCAATCACATTAGCCAGTTCGCCACGGAAGATGATCGCTACCACCCCGCCGATAGACAGCAAAAAGCCCGCGATCTCACGCCGCTTTGGAGCCCGACTGAAGACGATCCAGTTGATGAGCAGCACCCACACCGGCACCGATGCATTGAGCAGGGCATGTGTGTTCGCCGTGGTGTTCTTGAACGCCTCAAACACCAGAAAAAAAAATACCGAGGTGCTCATGCAACCGATTGCCAGCATGACTTTCCACGCTTTGGTGATGGCGGACCATTGCGCATAGACTTCGCGTCCGGCGAGAAGCCAGCCGATGCTCGCACCGCCAAACCACATCAGAAACGCCAAAGCGGCGGGTGAGATCTGACCGAAGACGGACTTGCCGGCAATGCCGGTACCGGCCCAGAGCAGGCTGGCAAGCACCAGTGCGCCGTAGCCAACGACCAGCCGGCGCGACGCTTCGCGCGTAGCGTCCGTATCAGCGGACGATGTCATCGAAGCGGCATGCGGTTGCAGACCACGACACCTGCAAGAACCAACGCAAAGCCGGTCGCATGATGCCAGCCAAACTCCTCGCCCAGGAGCCCGACTGACATGCAAGCACCAAATACCGGCACCAGGTGCGTGAAGATCGCTGCGCGCGACGAACCAACGCGCTGCACGCCGATATTAAGGAATACCGTGGCAAGCAACGATGTGAGGAGACCCGTGTAGGCGATGACAATGAGAACCTGCGGCGAGAAAGCGAGGACGCCCGGATTCTGCACGATCTCGACCATATGGAGCGGCGCAATCATCAGAACGCCCGCGAGGCCGGTGATGAAGGCGAGCCCGTACGGCGATAATTCCCGCGGACAACGTTTGACGAGGGCGGCATACACACCCCAAATCAACATCGAGCTCAATGCGCCGATATCGCCCAGATTAAAATCCAGACGCACGACGCGCATCAGATCGCCGTGACAGATGATGACGATGACGCCCAGTCCGGAAATGAGAAACCCGCCCAACTCCTTGCGGGTCGGCCGCGCACCATCGAGCAGCCAAACGGCGCCCATGACCGCCAGCGGAATCGTCGAATTGAAAATCTGGACATGCAGTGCGACCGTGTACTGAAGGCTCCAAAAGGTGAGCGCGCTTTGCAAACTGGTACCGAGCAAGGCACACCAGATAATCGTTTTGGCGGAACGGCGGATGGCCGGCCACTCGCGACGAATCTCAGTCCATACAAATGGCATGAGCACTGCCACCGCCAGGAACCAGCGCCAAAATGACAGGGTGATTGGCGACACGTCATCGCGCATCGCGCGGACGATGGTGGAATTGCCAGCCCAGAACAGTGACGCAAGGGTGAGCACCAGGTAGGCGACGAGTACGCGCGAGCGTGGGTTACTAGAAGCCATCTCAAAAGCCCCCACAACCGCGTTGCAGCCTGATACGACGGGCCAATGCTCGGAACCCGGACGAGGCCGCAACCCTACGGGAGCGGGGCCCTGGCCCCTCATGGCGTTGTTTCGGCCTCCTTGTGTACATCAAGTACACGGCCTCGGCCGCGCCTAGCCCTGAAGGCCCAGCGCCCCACTCGCGGCCGCGCGGGTTTTTGAGATAGCTTCTAGCCGAATTCGACATGGGATGTTCGCTAGGCGAGCCGTCGCTTGAGCTCATCGTCAATCGCCGTCATGAAAGCCTCAGTCGATAGATACGGCTGGTCTGCGCTGATTAGGGTAGCAAGATCGCGGGTCATCCTGCCCGACTCGACGACATCGACACAGACAGCCTCCAAGGTCTGCGCGAAGCTCACGACAGCCGGTGTGTTGTCCAGACGACCGCGATGCTGCAAGCCGCGCGTCCAGGCATAGATCGAAGCGATCGGATTGGTGGAGGTGGGCTTGCCCTGTTGATGCAATCGGTAGTGACGCGTCACGGTGCCATGCGCTGCTTCCGATTCGATGGTCTTGGCATCCGGTGACATCAAGAGCGACGTCATGAGGCCGAGCGATCCATAGCCCTGCACCACCGCATCGGACTGCACATCACCATCATAGTTCTTGCACGCCCAGAGATACCCACCCGACCACTTGAGGTTGGCTGCGACCATATCATCGATCAGGCGATGCTCGTAGATGAGTTGCGCAGCGGCAAATCTCTGTCGAACTCTGCCTCGAACACCTCTGCAAAAATCTCCACAAAGCGGCCGTCATACACCTTGAGAATCGTGTTCTTGGTGGAGAAATACACAGGGAATTTTCGGTCAAGGGCATAGTTGAAACAAGCCCTGGCGAAGTCGCGAATGGAAGCATCCAGGTTGTACATGCCCAAGGCCACGCCCGGACCATTCGTGCGGCCGATTTCCCGCTCGACGGGCGGCCCGCCGCCTGCGGTCGTCCAACTGATTCTGAGCGAACCCGCGCCTGAAACGATGAAGTCGTGCGCGCGATGCTGATCGCCAAAGCCGTGGCGCGCCACCACCACCGGTTTATCCCAATGCGACACCAGACGGGGAACGTTCTTGCAGAGGATCGGCTCACGGAAAATGGCGCCATCGAGAATATAGCGGATAGTGCCATTGGGGCTTCGCCACATCTCTTTCAGTTTGAATTCACTGACGCGATTTTCGTCGGGCGTAATGGTCGCGCACTTTACCGCGACACCGTACTGTTTGGTGGCGTTGGCGGCATCCACCGTAATCTGGTCATTCGTCGCGTCGCGCTGTTCGAGCGAAAGATCGAAATACTTGAGGTCGATATCGAGATGCGGAATGATCAGCCGTTCACGAATCCATCTCCATATGACGCGCGTCATCTCATCGCCGTCCATTTCGACAACTGGGCTCTTGACCGTTATTTTTGCCATGACAGATGTCGAGGGAAGGAAACGAGTATGCGGCCGGCATTATGGCAAAGGGTGCGATATCAGGATGAGCACCGCGAGCGGGGCAAAGAATTCGCTATGATCGGGCGTTTCCACTCCCAGCAGCGCTCATGTCAAAGCCAACGATTACCTTTGCAAGCGGGCTGTATGACCGCATGGTTCCGCTCTACACAGGCGAGGTGAAGACCGCCGATATCGACCTCGAATTCGTCGCGATCGACAATCCACGCATCATTTTCGATCGCATGGCGGGCGAACAGGCGTTTGATGCGTGCGAGATGTCAACGTCGGAATACGTCTCGCGGGTGAGCGCCGGCCAATGCCCGTTTGTGGCCATTCCGGTGTTTCCATCGCGCGTGTTCCGCCATAGCTTCATCACGATCAACAAACGTTCCGGCATCAAAACACCCAAAGACCTGGCGGGAAAGCGCATTGGCGTGCCGCTTTACACGATGACCGCGGCGGTATGGATTCGCGGTCACTTGCAACACGACTTCGGCGTGGACCTGTCGAATGTCACCTGGGTGCAAGGCGCCATCGAGAAGGGCGGCTCCCATGGCACGCCAACCGTGCTGCCTCTTTTGCAACCGGTGAAGATAGAAACCAACACAAACGGGAAGTCGTTGAACGAATTACTGGATGAGGGACACATCGATGCAGTGCTTGGCACTGCGGTACCGGAATCGATCAAGACCAATCCGGATATCGTGCGGTTGTTCCC
Organism: Betaproteobacteria bacterium; assembly: GCA_009693235.1. GTDB lineage: Bacteria > Pseudomonadota > Gammaproteobacteria > Burkholderiales > SG8-39 > SHXR01. The sequence goes on from SHXR01000018.1 coordinate 22,005, forward strand.
GAATTTCCGGGAGATTGAACGCGACTACTACCGGCGCACGCGCATTTTCCCGATCATGCATTCGGTGGTGATTCGCCGCGATGTGTATGAGCGGAATCCGTTCGTTGCGAAGAGTCTGTTCAATGTGCTCAATGCGTCGAAAAATGCTGCGCTGACGCATATGAAGTATCTGGGCGCGCTTCGTTACATGTTGCCGTGGCTCACTGCCGATCTTGATGAGATCGATGACGTATTCGGTGGCGATCCATGGCCTTATGGGCTGGAGGCGAACCGACCAACCTTGACCGCACTGGTGCAGTACCTCGCGGAGCAGAACATTATCGCGAAAGCGATGCCGATTGAATCGCTGTTTCTGCCCGTGGAGTAAGCCCGTCGCCCTTCACCGCTTTTATGCACCCTTCACTAGCGGCAGGCCATCCTCTTTCACTGTTTCACGGCGCACGTAACATAAAAATTCAGCGTGGTGAAGAATTGTCCGGCCGCTGCGCGCTCATCCAGCGCGCCTGACCAGCGCGCGGCCTCGTCTATGGCAATCCATCCGGCTTGCGCCGCTGCATTGGCGCGTTGTTTTGCCATCTGAAATTCATACGACTGCGGGTCGGTGGCCATCACCACGATCGCGCGCGATTCGACATCCTTTAATCCAGCGCGCATGAATTCGCCGCGTGACTTGCGCGCCCACCATCCATCGGTGAAGCGCTGTTCAACATAGAACGCGGTGATGCGGCGGGTCATCGCACGATCGGGGTGATCGATCACCCAGGATTCGGCATCCTGGTCGGCACTGATGACACGGCCGCCCGATTTGGTGAGTTCGATCATTTTCGCGACCGTCTCACCACGCTCCGGTAGCGGCACGTGAATGAGCACCGTCTGCGCGATACACACATCGGCGGTACGCATGGCGACCGCGGTCGCAATCGCGCGCTCATTGCGTACTTCGACATTCGGTAGGTTCGCCACCCCGCGCTCGCGTGAATAGCGTGCCAACCCGGTTTGCGGCTCGATGCCGATGATCCGTCCAGCCGGCCCCACCACCGGTGCCATGTCGCGCAGCAAAGGCCCGGTGCCGCTGCCGATCTCAATTGCGCACTGTCCGGCCCGCAGTCGCGCGATGTCGATGATCTCCCGGCGCAACCGCACCTGATCGGCGCCGGCGGCACGCAGTTCAAGATTCTTCACCCAATTCTCGGTGCGCTGATCGTCCCAGGTTTCCACCCGTGAAAAATCATCATGCGTCCCGCTTGGGACATTGGGCGTTGGTCGATCGGTGTTGGGTGTGGTCATGATTTGGGGGCTGGATAGTGCACCGCGATTTGGGGCGGCAAATCGGGACGTGCGAGGCGTCGATTGTAGTGCCCCTCTGTAATCCGGCGCTTGCAAACATGGGAGAATGTTTCCAAACGCACCATGATCCATTCTCGTATCGTCCCGCCAAGGAGCCAGCATGTCGATCATCGTCAATCACACCAAACAACTTCTGCAGGCGGGCAAGCTTGCGCTCGGTTTGGGCGTACGGTCGTCCCGTACGGTTGAAATCGCACAAGTCGCCAAGACCTGTGGTTTCGATTGGCTCTTCATCGATTGCGAACACAGTGCGCTCGATCTCGATACCGCAGCCCAGATGGCGAGCGCATCGCTTGCGGTAGGCATCACACCAATCGTTCGAGTGCCGGGCTTCGAGCATCATCATTCGACGCGGCTACTCGATAACGGTGCGCAAGGCGTCGTACTGCCGCATGTGGACACCGCCCAACAAGCCCAACATATCGCCTCGTTCACCCGCTTTCCGCCATTTGGGCACCGCTCGGTAGGTGGTGTGATGCCGCAGCTGCGCTTTGCCTCACTACCGGTCGCCGATACGATTCGTCTTTGCAACGAGGAGACGTTGGTCGTCGCGATGGTGGAAACGCCGCTCGCGGTTGAGAATTGCGAGGCGATGGCGGCGGTACCCGGGATTGATGTATTGCTGATCGGCACGAATGATCTTTGCGCCGAGCTTGGCATACCCGGAAAATTCGATGATCCCCGCGTGGTGACTGCGTACACCCGCGTCATCGCCGCATGTAGGAAGCACGGCAAGTTTCCCGGGATGGGGGGCGTCTACACGCCTGAGCTATTGCAAAAATATATCGGCATGGGCATGCAGTTCATTCTCTCCGGAGCCGATTTGTCGTTCATGATGGCAGCGGCGCGGGAACGCGCCGGATTTCTGCGCGGCTTGGAGAAGTAACCGCGCCCGCTATTTGGCGGTACGAAATCCCACGAACGGATCGCGCCGATCCGGCATGAAGAAGTTGCGATACGTTGGTCGCGCGATGGCCGGATCGGTCACCATGCAGCCGGCGCCGCGCAATTCAACATGCGTGTCGAACCATGGTACCGAATAGTCGTCGTAAGAGTCCGCAACGAATCCAGGATACGGCGCAAACCAAGTGCCGGTCCACTCCCAGCATTGGCCGAGTTCAAAGCCCGGTTCGCAAGCAGCACGCACCCATTCGGCAGCGCTCGGCAGACGGCGCCCACGCCACATCGCATAGGCTTCCGCCTCGAACCGTGATACATGAAGAACCGGTTCATCGCGGGCGATGTCGATCCATTTATTGAAGCGGCGCCGCTTCCATTGTTCTTCTTCGCGACGCCAATACAATGGATTGTGATTGCGCCGCGTGACCAACCATTGACGGCCCGCCTCACTCCACAATGACGGCTGCTCGTAACCGCCCGCCATCATGAATTCCATGAACTCTCCGCAGGTGACCGGCCGCGTATCGATATCAAACGCGCCCAACGCCACTTCATGCGCCCATTTTTCATTATCAAACACGAACGCTCGCTCGCGTGTTGAACCAAGGACGACCGGGCCGGGCGGAATGGAGAGTGAGGCACCTTGGGACAGCGAGCGAATCGACGGCACATAGGGCGGCACGAGTCCGCGCCATTGCCACATCATCCACCACGCCTCGGTATGCATGAGTTCGTGATTGAGGGCAAGTTCGAGGAAATATGGAAACGGCGCATCGAACGATCCTGCATCCACCTTCTGTTTGAGGCGATCGCGCACCTCGACACCGTACGCCGTGACCTCATCGACCGCAAGCATCGGCGCCTCCCAGCGCGCCTTGTGCGGAATGCGCGATGAGTCGTACAACCAGTCGGTCCACAGTCGCAGCGACGCTTCCAGCGGTCCAAGCAAAGGGGACGCTCCCGGATTGCGCCCCGGCTTTTGACGCAGACACCAATGCTCTTCAAACCACACGATATGGCCGTATTCCCAGCGCGGCGGATTCACGATCGGGAAATAAGGCCCCATCCATTCGGTGTCGGTGAGCATCGCCGCCATCTCATCGAGGCGGGTGCGTGCGGCGTCGAGACGGGTGACGAGTCCATGCAGGTCTTGCTGGGTCAATGCCATATGAGGATATGCCAATGCGATAAGTCAAAGAGGCATCGACATTATGCGATGATCGCCCCCCATCGCACAGGACCACAGCCGGTGAAAGAATTGATGAACGTGCTTCCCAGCATTTCCCGACGCATCGCCACCGTCATCGCCACGCGCGAAGACCAGGTCGCCGCAGCAGTCCAGCTCCTTGACGAGGGCGCGACCGTCCCGTTTATCGCCCGCTATCGCAAGGAGGTGACCGGTGGGCTCGATGACACGCAGCTTCGCACGCTGGAAGAACGTCTGGTCTATCTGCGTGAGCTGGAAGAGCGCCGCACGACCATCCTTGGCGCGATTGAAGAACAGGGGAAGTTCACCGCCGAACTCCGTAACGCCATTGCCATGGCAGAGGACAAGTCGCGCCTCGAGGATCTTTATCTGCCCTATAAGTTGAAGCGTCGCACCAAAGCACAGATCGCGAAGGAGGCGGGCCTTGAACCTCTCGCCGACGTATTGCTTGGTAATCCGCTGCTCGGACTCGATACGGAAGCCGCGAAATATTTGAAAGCTCTTTTTGCCTCAGGCGATGGTGATAATCCCGGCGTACCCGACACGAAGGCGGCATTGGAGGGCGCGCGGCAGATCCTGATGGAACGGTTTGCCGAAGATGCCGATCTGGCCGGTGCGCTGCGGGAGCATCTGATCGAGCATGGCGTGGTGGACGCCAAGCTGATAGAAGGAAAAGCGGAGGAAGCGGCGAAATTCTCCAATTATTTCGCTTACTCAGAGAAGCTGAAGACCATTCCTTCGCATCGTGCGCTGGCGCTGTTGCGCGGGCGCCGCGAAAATTTCCTGCAAGTTGCGCTGCGCCTGGAAAACGAGTCCGATCGTCCGGTCGCCGATGCACCGTTCAATGATTGCGAAACACGCATCGCCAGACGCAATGGCATCGACAATCGCCAACGTGCGGCGGACAAATGGCTCTGCGAGACGGTGCGATGGACCTGGCGTATCAAGCTCGCCACCCGCCTCGAAACCGAGCTTCTCACCGCGTTGCGCGAGCGCGCCGAAACGGAAGCAATTCGCGTATTCGGCATGAATCTCAAAGACCTGCTGCTGGCCGCACCGGCCGGTGCTTGCGCCACGATCGGGCTTGATCCGGGCCTTCGCACCGGCGTGAAGGTGGCCGTCATCGATGCAACCGGCAAGCTCGTCGAGACGGCAACCATCTTTCCTCACGCACCGCGCAACGACTTGGACGCATCGATTGCATTGTTGGCGAAGCTCGCCGCTCGCCACACCGCGCAATTGATTGCCATTGGCAATGGCACTGCATCGCGTGAAACCGACCAGCTCGTCGGCGAATTGATCAAGAAGCATGCCGAATTAGGATTGCGAAAAGTCGTCGTCAGTGAAGCCGGCGCGTCGGTCTATTCAGCTTCCGAATACGCAGCCAAGGAATTCCCGGATGTCGATGTGTCGATTCGGGGTGCCATGTCGATCGCGCGTCGTTTGCAGGATCCGCTGGCCGAACTCGTGAAGATTGATCCGAAATAGATTGGTGTGGGGCAGTACCAGCATGATGTCAATCAAGCGCAGCTCGCGCGCACGCTCACCGCTACCGTCGAGGACTGTGTTAACGCGGTGGGCGTCGATGTCAACACGGCCTCCGTTGCACTGCTCGCCCGCGTGTCCGGCTTGAGCACGGCGATCGCGCAAAATATCGTGACTCATCGGGATGTCAACGGGCGCTTTGGATCGCGCGAGGTTCTCAGAGACGTGCCGCGATTCGGCGCCAAGACGTTCGAGCAGGCCGCCGGATTTCTGCGCGTGACCGGCGGCAGCAATCCCCTCGATGCCTCAGCAGTACACCCGGAGGCCTACCCGGTCGTGAAGCGGATCCTCGCCGCTATCGGCCGCGATGCAAAAGCGGTGATCGGTGACAGCGCCACGCTCAAGGCGCTTAATCCGGCCCAGTTCGCCGATGAAAAATTCGGCGTGCCGACGATCACCGACATTCTTCGGGAACTGGAAAAACCAGGGCGCGACCCTCGTCCCGAGTTCAAGACCGCGACATTCCGAGCAGGGATCGAAGCACTCAAGGACTTGCAGGCGGGCATGATTCTCGAAGGAGTCATCACCAATGTGACCAACTTCGGTGCGTTTGTCGATATCGGTGTGCACCAGGACGGTCTCGTTCACATCTCCGCGCTGAGCAATAAATTCGTGAAAGACCCACGTGAAATCGTGAAAGCTGGCGATCTCGTGCGGGTCAAAGTAATCGAGGTGGACGAGAAAAGAAAACGCATCGCCTTATCGATGAAGTTGAGCGAGCCGTCGACGCCGAAAGAGGCGCCAAAGACGGTGCGATCAATGCCGCCATCGGCAAGCAAACAATCCCCTAAGACGCCAATCGCAACCGACGGTGCGATGGCACTCGCCTTTTCAAAAGCCAAACGTGCGTGATCGTGCAAACGTGCTGCACCAAGCGGTGTAGCGATCTAATCCGCCTTGATGCCGGCCGAACGAATCACCTTCCCCATTTTGTCCAGACCGATTCGCATTGCATCGGCGAGTTCCGCAGGCGTTGATCCGCGTGGCACGAGCCCTAGGTTCGATAAGCGTTCACGAACGGTCGGATCATTCACCGCTTTGACGACTTCCGCGTGCAGGCGATCGATGATGGGCTTTGGTGTTCCCTTGGGCGCGAGAATCGCGCCCCATGTGGAGAACTCATAGCCTGGCACACCCGCCTCGGCGATGGTCGGCACATCGGGAAACAAGGGTGAGCGCGTTGGATTGGCCACCGCCAGTGCACGCAGTTTACCCGCCTTGATGTGCGAAATCACGATCGAGAGTCCGCTCATCGAGACCGGGATCTGCCCGCTCATCACATCCATTGCCGATTGGGTCGCACCACGATAAGGAATGTGCGTGAGGTGAGTACTCGTTGCCGCCGTGAACACTTCCATCGCAACATGCTGCGGACTGCCGTTCCCGCCCGATGAATAATCGATCTGTCCTGGGCGCGCTTTGGCGAGGCGCACCAGATCGGCGACCGACTTTGCTTCGTAATTGGGCCCAGCGATAAGTACCCACGAAATTTCCGCCACCAGGCTCACCGGATCAAAACTGGTTAGCGGATCGAAGGGAAGGTTCGGTCGCATGTGCGGCAGCATGGTGAGCACGCCATCATTCAGCCCGGCGATCGTATAGCCATCGGGGGCGGCCTTTGCTAATCGCTCGGTGCCGATCAAGCCCGCTGCACCGGCCTGATTTTCGACGACGATCTGCTGGCCCATGTTCTCGGACATCTTGCTGGCGACGGTGCGCAGGATGGCATCGACCGAACTCCCCGCTTGCAACGGTATGAGCATGTTGATCGGTTTGGACGGATAGGACTGCCCCCAGACCGGCGCGCACATCGCGAACGCCAGGATGCTGAAGTGGAGCCGCTGAGATAGAGAAGTTTTCATGAAAGGCTCGCGGATATCAGTCAATTGACACACCGGCTTCTTTGACGACCCGGTTCCATTTCACCGATTCGGCTTTGAAGTATTGCGCGAACTCGGCCGGCGGCATGATATGCACATCGATACCTTGTTGCGCATAGGTTTTCAGCACGTCTGGATGGCGGACGGCCATCGCAACGGACTCATAGATCTTATTCACGATATTGGCGGGCAATCCCTTCGGACCCAGCACCGCGAACCATAGCTGTGCGTCATACCCCCTCGCACCGGCTTCGGAAAGCGTCGGTACTTCCGGCAGCGTCGCCGCGCGCCTGATACTAGTCACCCCAAGCGCGCGCAACTTGCCGCCCTGTATATGCGGGATGACGTTCGAGATCGACGGCACACTCACCGGCACAATCCCGCTCAGCAGATCGCCCAACGCCGGGCCGCTGCCTTTGTAAGGAACATGGGTGAGTTCAATGCCCACCATGCCAAAGAGCATGGCGGCAAACAGATGTTGCGAGCTGCCGTTGCCAGACGATGCGTAATTCAACTTTCCCGGTTGTGCTTTCGCCAATGCAATGAGTTCGGCGAGCGACTTGGCCGCCACCGATGGATGCACCGCCAACACGCCAGGCTGTTCGGCGATATGCGCGATCGGCGTGAAGTCATCGATCGGATGAAAGGTGATCGTCTTTTGGTGCAGGGTCCCGCCGACGAAATGCGTGCTGCCGGAAAGGAGCAGCGTGTAGCCGTCAGGTTTGGCCTTCGCGACGACATCCGCGCCGATCATGCCACCGGCTCCAGGTCTGTTCTCGATAATCGCCTGATGACCCCACATCTGGCCAAGACGATGTGCAATCGGGCGTGACACGACATCGGACACACCGCCCGCCGAGAATGGCACGACGAACTTCACCACGCGGTCCGGATACCCCTGCGCGAACGTGGCGGATGCAGCACTCAACGCGAGCGCCATGCAAACACCGTGGAGCAGTCGGTTCATGAGGGCCCTCATCGATTACTCCGGTTTGATCCCGGCAGTCTGTACCACCTTGACGTATTTGGGTATGCCGTCGCGAATCATCGCCGCCAATTCCGCAGGCGTACTCGAATGGGGTTCCGCGCCCGCCTTCGCCAGCGCGGCTGCGCTTTCCGGCGCCTTGATGACCGCGACGATTTCCTTGTTCAGGCGCTCGATGATGGCAGCCGGTACGTTGGCAGGGGCCATGATAGCGAGCCATAAGGATGCGTCGAACCCGGGGTAACCGGATTCGGCGACGGTCGGTACATCCGGTAGCGCGGGCGACCGGACCGGCGTGCCGACCGCGAGCGCCCGGACTTTGCCCGACTTCGCATGCGACAAGACAGCGGGCAGGCTGCCAAACAGCGCTTCGACTTGACCGGCTATCACTGCGGTGCCGGCCGGGCCATTGCCGTTGAAGGGAATATGTAGCATATCGGTCATCGAGGCGAGCTTCAGCATTTCCATCGCAATATGGGTGGTCGACCCGGTGCCGGCAGAGGCGTAGTTGAGCTTGCCCGGTTGCGTGCGCACCACCTCAACAAATTCTTTGAGCGTGTTCGCCTTGACGTTCGGATGCACGACCAGCAGATACGGCGTGACAGCCAGCAGCGAGACCGGCGCAAAATCCCTGATCGGGTCATAGTCGAGCTTCGGATAAACAGCCGGTGCGACCACATGTGTGCTCGTGGTGCCAAGCAGCAACGTGTAGCCATCGGCCGGCGCTTTGGCAACCAATGCCGTGCCGATCGTGCCACCCGCCCCGCCCCGATTCTCGATGACCATCGGCTGACCGAGACGCTCTGCGACCTGCTGCGCGACAATGCGCGCGACGATGTCGGTGGAGCCACCGGGCGGGAAGGGCACCATTAGGCGAATCGGCTTGGTCGGATAGGACTGCGCGCACGTTAGATGCGATGCGATCCCCAGCATCACGCCCAGCGCGAAGCGCATAGTCTTGATATCGTTCATGAAGTCTCCGGTGTTGGCAGGTCAAGCGAGCGACGACGAGGACCGCTGGCTTCCCCGCTCAGGGGCTATTTCTTGAGTCCGATCGAGCGCATCAGCCGCTCGAGTTCAATATCTTCTTTGGCGATGATCGCACCGAATTCGGCCGACGTGGCAAATGCCGGCCGGATCCCCAATCGCTCAGCCGCTTTACCAAACTCAGGCGACTCGACGGTCTTGCGAATCGCCTGTTCGAGCGCTGCCACGACATGCTTCGGCGCGCCTTTCGGCAGCGCGATGCCCCGCCACGCTTCGAGCGCGACATCGATGCCTTGCTCCTTGGCAGTCGGCACGTCGGGCAGGGCCGGATCGCGGATGGTGGTCAAGGCGGCTAACACGCGCACAGCACCCGACTTCGTATGGCTCGTCAGCGCACCTGGCAACTGAATCAACGCGTCAACATGTCCGCCGAGCAGACTTGGCACGACTTGCGACGCGGCGTAGGGCACGTCGATCACGCTCACCCCGGCGGTGTTGAAGAGCGCCACCGACGAGATGTGCGTATGGCTGCCGATACCGGAATGACCGACGGTGAGCGCGCCCGGGCGAGACTTTCCCTCCGTGATGAGGTCGCGGAGCGAGTGCCATTTCGCATCGCCTTTGATTACGACGATGGGCGATTCCACCAATACCCGGGCGACCGGATCGAAGGCCCGGTAGTCAACGGCCATCTGCCCGGAATGAAACGCCGTCGAGATCGAGTTGGAATTCCAGACCATCGCATGACCGTCCGGCTTCTGTGCGACTACATGGCGATAGCCGATCGCACCGCCCGCGCCTGGCCGATTGACGACAACAATATTCGCAGAAAGATTCTTCGCCATGCCTTCGGCGAGCAAACGCGCGGTGACATCGACCAAGGTCCCGGCGGGGAAGAGCACCGTGATCTCGATGTTCTTGCCTTCCTGCGGATACGGAGCGTCCTGGCCATCGCTTCAGCGCACAGCGACGCCACGCACGCAGCCACGATGCTGCGAAAAACAGCAACCTTCATTTCGCTTCCCTTTCCAGGATTTCGGCCACCACCACGCGGCGCCCTTCTTCGGCAGAAACAATGCCGGCGCGAATCACGGCGAGCGACAAGGTCGCTCGCTCACCACCGACCTCGGGCGTGCCTTCGCCTCTGATCGCCGAAGCAAATTCTTCGAGCTCATCGACGAACGTATCGATCTTCGATACCGCGACTGGTTCAGGCTTGCTGGTGCCGCGCTTTTGCATGCGCAGGCCATTGTGCAAGTCGTAATAGGCGCTCGCTTCCTTACCGTAGATGTTCATCAGATAATACTCGGCCGCCGATGCGTAGCTCGCATTGACGGTCGAGAGCGCGCCGTTTTCATGCTCCAAGATGAGACTGGCAACATCTGGGTTGTCGCCCGGCAAGATGAGTTGCGCGAGCGAGCCAGTGACCGATTTGATCGGGCCAATCAGATACTCAAGCACATCGATGTAGTGGATGCCGATCTGTAGCATCACCCCGCCCGGCATCCCGGCCGCTGTGTAGCGCCACGACGACAGATCAAATTGTCCCAGCCGATCGCGACTGATGTTCGCTTCCGCGTTCACCAGCTTGCCGAACACGCCCGCATCGATTTTCTGACGAATCCAACGGAACTGCCCTTCGCGGCGGCGTTGGTAACCAATTCCAAGAACGACGCCCGCATCACGGCAGGCCTTGGCGATCGCAAAGCCGTCGGCGATTGAATTGGCGATCGGTTTGTCGAGGAAAACATGCTTACCCACGGCGGCCGCCTGGCGGGTGGTCTCCAAATGGACGTTATTGGGCGTGGTATTGATGACCGCATCGATCGATGGGTCGGCAAGAATTGCTGCATAACTTGGCGCGGCAGTGCAGCCGTACTTGGCGGCAAACTTGCTGCGCTTGTCCGCCGAGCGGGTGAAGCAAGCGGCGATCTCAAGTTTGGTTGAGCGCTTGATTGCGTCGGCCAGCACGTCTGACCACCATCCCAGGCCGATGCAGGCAACACGTACTGGCTTGAAGCTCATTGGCTCGATCTCCAGGTACGAAGACCCGCTACTTGCTGTCGATCTTGAAGCCCGCCCCAATCGACTCAAGCGCCTCCCTGGCGACGCGCTCATCGAACGTCCAGTCACCGCCGCTCACGCCGATGCCGCCCACGTATTCGCCGTCGAAAATAATCGGGAATCCGCCTTCCATGGCGGTCCAGCGTTCGGGGCCGGCGGCCAAGGCAAGACCGATTGCATGCGTCGTATCGAGCGTTTGTGCCTGCGCACCCTTGGCGGCGGTCGGCCGCTTGTTGGACGCCGCGCAGACCGCCTTGGTGGTCGATGAATGAACGGTGTGGAAACGCCCGCCTTCCATACGTTCAAGCAAGACAAGATGGCCGCCCGCATCGGCAATGGCGACAGTGATCGGAATGCCGGCCTGCTCGGCCATGCCGATCGCGGTGGACATCATCTTGCGGGCCCCGGTTGAGGTGAGGCGCTTGCTGGCAGCGGTGTACATCGCGGGTCCGATCAGTAGTAGGCGTCTTGCCCTCTGACATACGTCATCTGACGCTGCACGGAGTTGCGGTTGATCAACGGCCGTGCATACATCGGATGCGTGAGACTGCGCACCTCATGTTCGAGTGTGAACAACACTTTCTTGGTCTGCGGATCGACGATGTCCTGGAACCGGTATTGCCACTGGTCGCTTTCTTCGAACACCAGACCAAGCCGCTTCAACTCGCTATGCGGCGTGGAGAAATTCGCCACGTAAATAGCGATGTGGTGCCCATCGAACGGCGGAATCGGATCGTCGGTTTCACGATAGGTCACGGTCTGACCCACCCCCATGCCGATATGCGCGGCCGGATTCTTGCCTAACTCGCGACGCGAGGGCACCAGCATGATCTGCTCGTAGAACCGCGCGATCCCCTCGCTCGTGCCACGCGGGACGGGAATATCGATATAGGGCATGCCAAGACGCATTTCGCCGAAACGCTCCTCCGGCCCATGCACACGGAATTTGTTGCCCCAAGGACACATGGTTTCAACGGCGGCGCCGCAATCTTTCCAGCTGAACTTCGTGCCTTCGAGTTTCGGCGCGACTTCCTTCAACCCTTCGCGCACGACATCCAGATCAGGGACGACGATACCGATCGTGCCGCGCAGCACCGTCACCGGGCGGGACGGCGAATGGATCTGCTGCTTGCCGATATTGATCCACATGTTGGTGTCCCACACATGCAAATAGGGGTCCCGCGTCAGCCCAAGACCCTGGACATAGTAGATCGTCGCAAGACGCTGATCCAGTTGGGTCAGATTCACATGCTCAAGCGCAACGATATTGCCAACATCTTCAGCGGCACGAACAAACTGGCGTTCTGGGGCGTTCATGGATTTCTCCGGATAGTGAAACGTCAAATCAATCGGTCAGGTCGTCTTCATCAGATCGGATGCCATCAGCTCGGGCACGATGCCCACTGCCTCTTCAGCGCTGAAGTTTAGCTCGATCTTGAGACCATTCGGATCCAAGAAGAATAGTTGATAGAGCGCCTGCCCGTTGGCCCGGCGCTGGGTAAATTTGATGTTCTTGGCTTTGAGATGGTCAATCATTTTCACCAAGCCGGTGGCCCGGAATGCGACGTGATCAAGCGCCCCAGTGCCGGCGTCGGACGCCTGCGCGAGACAGCCCAGGTATTGGCGCTGTTCCGGAGAAGCTGTGCGAGCGCTTTGGCCGATGTGCACCACATCGACGCCGCCCAAATACATCCAATAGACCGGGAACCCGAAGTCGGGGTGCGGACCTTCTTCCATGCCGAGCACGTCGCGATACCAGTCGCGCGTTTTGTCCAGATCATCGACCAGCACCAACATGTGTTCAATATGGGAAAGCGGCATGGTGTGTTCCCTACGGAATAATGATTGAGGAGCCGACGGTGCGGCCGGACTGCAGATCGTTGTGCGCGCTCATGACATCATTCATCCGATACCGCTCGCTGATGTGGACCTTGACCGCACCCGTTTTGATCATGTCGAACAGCGCGGCCGATGAGGCTTCTAGATCGGGCCGCTTGGCGCAATAGGTGACCAGCGTCGGGCGCGTGAAATAGAGCGAACCCAGTTTCTGCAACAGGCCCGCCTCCACGGCAGGCGGCGCGCCGCTTGCCGCGCCGAACGAGACAAAAAATCCGCGCGGCGCCAGCGAATTCATCGTGTCATCAAAGGTGGCCTTGCCGACCGAGTCATACACCACCGGCAGCATCGCCCCGCCGGTAATCTCCTTGACACGATCGACGATCTTTTCTTTCGCGCGATCGATCATATAGGCGTAGCCATTGGCAAGACCAAGCTTTACCTTCTCGGGGCCACTCGCCACACCGATCATCTTGGCACCGATCGCCTTGCCCCACTGTCCGGCGAGCAGTCCAACGCCACCGGCCGCCGCATACATCATGGCGAACTGTCCGGACTTGAGCGCATAGGTGCGGTTAAGCAGATATTCGACGGTCATGCCTTTCAGGAGTGCCGCGGCCGCCTGTTCATTCGATATGCCTTCTGGAATCTTGACCAGGCGATCGGCAGGCATGACACGCAAATCAGCATAGGCGCCGATCGGCCCACCGGCGTAGCACACGCGGTCGCCGACTTTGCAGGTCGTCACGCCGGGACCGCACTGCTCGACCACGCCGGCCGCTTCCGTGCCAATGCCGCTTGGCAAGGGCAACGGGTAAAACCCCGATCGCTGATAGACGTCTTGAAAATTGAGGCCGATCGCCGTATTGCGAACGATTGCTTCGCCCGGGCCAAGCGCGGGCAAATCGAGTGTTTCGATCTGCATCACTTCAGGACCGCCAGCCTTATGGAACCGTACGACGCGCGCTTTCATGATGACACTCCTATTGCGATGCAATGATGGCCGCCTGCCCCAAAACCGCGCGGATGTCGGCGCCAATTTTCGTCATCGACTGGACCCGAGCTTCCGCTGATCGCAATGCCACGGGAGTGGGGGTGAGCGCAGTATAACAAGCGGTTGCGCCATTGACGCCCCGCAGCGTCACCCGCGAATCCCGCCGTGGTGGTTCAATAGTGATCCCACCGATATGGAGAATCCAATGCTTGGCTACTGGGTAGCACGCTCGAAAATCAACGACCCCGTCGAATACAAAAAATACACCGATCGCGTGCCGGAAATCATCGGCAAATTCGGCGGTAAAGTGCTCGCCCGCGGCGGGCGATTCAAGATCCTCGAAGGCCCGGAAAAATTCGGTCGCTTCGTCGTGATCGAATTTCCTTCGCTGGAACAGGCAGTGGCATGCCACGCGTCGAAGGAATACCAGGAAGCTTCCGCGTTCCGCAAGAAAAACGGCGCCGGCGAAGTGGAGCTGGTGATCGTCGAAGGTGGCGAGGCAACGGTGCGGTAGGTTTCGCACCGCATGACCGGGCATCACAATAAGCATCGGGAGGTGGACATCCAATCGATGCCAGATGCCACGCGCGGCCAATATTCCGGACTCCCGCCGTCGCGGGAGTGACTGCCATTTTCAAGAAGCGGCTCGCACTATTTCTTTACCGCGCTCCACTGACCAGTCTCGCTCCCAGTCTTCACCGTTCCGGCCATCCGGTCGCCGGTCACTTTGCCGGTGAATTCGCGCATGACGCCCTTGGCATCGACGGCCGTAAAGCTGATTTGATCACCCCATAGGCGCGCCTCGCGTAGACCCACCCTGATGTTGTTGCCCAACTCGATCTCGCCCTTCACCCGCTGAAAGGTCTGCTCGAAGCTCGCCTCGAGTCCAGGGAACCCTGGCGCATCGATACGCCATCTGCCCTGCGTCTTGGCGGGGACGATCCATAGGTAGCCAGGACGGAAATCGAAGTAAGACGTTTCATCTGGCTGCCAATCGTCCATGGTGAACTGGTGCGAGACAAGGCGCGTGCCAGGCCGCATTTCGAGCAGCTTCGGGCGCAGTTTCAGATTCAAGCCAGGCAACAAATACATCGTGATCACGGTGGCCTTCGAAAAGTCCGATTCGAAAATATCGGCTTTGACAAACTTCGCCTTCGCCGATACGCCCTCGCGCTGTGCTGCACGGGTCGAGAGCGTCACCATGTCGGGGTTGTACTCGATGCCAAGTGCGTTGGCGCCGCGCTTGGCGGCCGCAATGACAGTGCGGCCATCACCCGATCCGAGATCGATCACAAAGTCGTTTGCTGTCACATGCGCCATCGTGAGCATGCGCTCAACGAGTTCTTCCGGCGTTGGCACCCACACCACATCTTTGCCGGATTGACCGACGCTCGGTTTGTATTCATTGGCCGGCTGCGCGAGCGCAACGCCGGCGGCAAATAGCGCGATGGCGATTGATTGAATGGCAATACGGGGAATGCTGAACATCTTGTAAATCTCCTTTACTCGGTTTTGCGCGCGGTGCTGCTCAGGATTTATTGATCGGCCAACTCGGTCGTTTGATGGCGAACACTTCGTCGACCACGGTGTAGTCGAGATAGCCAAGACGCGCGACCGGTCGGGCCTTCGTGATATCGACCATGCCGTCGGTAACGAGTCGCTCATCGATGTGGATGCCCACTACACGCCCAATCGTCATCGTGTTCTGTTCGCCCGATTTCGGGTCGGTCGGCAACTCTACGAACTGCACCAACTTGCATTCAAAGTGCACCGGCGAGGCTTTGACGCGCGGCGCCTTGACGAATTGCGACGGCAACTTCGCCAATCCGACGGCATCCATTTCATCGACATCGCGCGGTGCCGGCGCCGAGCTGTCATTCATTTGTTGCCGCAGATCCCAGGTGACGAGATTCGCGACAAACTCACCGGTTTCCCTGACATTGCGAAGCGTATCCTTTTCGCCACCGGCCGTAAGATGCGTGCCATTGGCGCCAAAAAACACCATCGGCGGTCGCGACGATATCGCGTTGAAGAAAGAAAACGGGGCGAGATTGACGACCCCTTGTTGGTCGACGGAGCTGATCCAGCCGATCGGCCGCGGTACCACCAGTGCAAGAAACGGGTTATGCGCAAAGCCAAGCTCTTTGAATCCTGGCCCATTGCCATCGGTGCTATAGAAAATCACTGCCACTCCTTCTGTGTGCCGGGCCGCGTTTAACGCCCGGCGTTTTCGCCACCGAGCGCAACGATGATTTTACCGACCGCACCCTGTTCGACGGCCAGATGCGCTTTGACCATATCGCCAAAGCCGAACTGATGAAGCGGTGGGAAGACTGCTTTCCCGGTTGCCAGCCACGCGTTCACGTCTCGTGTGCCGACATCGAGCGCCGCACGGGTAAGATCGTAGACGGTAATCCATAGCACGTTGATGTTCTTGTTCATCAGCGCATAAAACGGAATCTTTGGATCGCGATCACTCATTGAAGCGTAGGTGGAGAGCGTGCCGTTCCCCTTCAGCACTTTGAGCGTGGTGGCGATATTGGCGGCGAAATCGACCTCGACGATGTGATCGACCGGGCCAGTCAACGCGAGCACGCGATCAGCGACAGTTTCCTGGCGATAGTTCACCACATGATCGGCACCGGCTTGGCGTGTGAGAGCCGCTTTCTCGTCGCTGGAAACGGTGGTGATCACGCGCGCACCGGCCCATTTGGCGAGCTGAATCGCGTAAAGGCCTACCGCACCGGCACCGCCTGTAACTAACACCGTCTTACCCGTCGCCGAACCGGGCCCAAACACAGCGCGATGGGCAGTGAGCGCCGGCACACCCAACGATGCACCGGCGGCGAGGCTGACGTTGGACGGTAACTGGATCGCGCGATGATCAGGCGTCACAGCCCAATCGGCACCGGTTCCAAACGGCCGACCCCAACAGGTGCTGTGCAGCCAGACGCGCTCGCCAACACGCTTGGGATCAACACCGGCGCCAATCATGTCGATGATCCCAGCGCCATCCTGATTAGGAATCACCCTTGGGAACGGTATCGTGGCTGTAGCAGGACCAGCCCGGCGCTTGACGTCAGACGGGTTTACGCCAGAAAACCCAATCCGAACAAGGACTTCCCCGGGACCGGGCGCCGGATCCGGCATCGTTCCAATCTGCAAAACGGCCTCGGCCGGGCCGAGCTTTTCATACCATACGGCACGCATGGGTAATCCTGTGACAAAGGGCGCGGGATGCTATCACGCTCGTTCACGCCGGACGGGCATCCAGAAGGGTCATTGCTCGCCTAGAATCGAAGACCGTCTGGTGTTCCCGCGGGTTATACACAAGATGGCGCGGCGCAGACCAACGCAACATGGTGTAGGTGGTCGTTTAAGGAGGGTTGTGCGATGAACAGAATTGGTGTGACACGGGAAGAACTTGGGCTGACGCGCGCCGAATACGCCCAACTTAAGAGCCTTTCATCCCCATGGAAGATCCAGGACTTCATTTCGCGCATCCCAACCAATTTCGAACCGGACGGCGATACCTATCTTTCCGTCCAACAAGTGCTGCGGCAACGTCGCGCGCATTGCATCGAGGCGGCGATGGTTGCAGCAACCGCGCTCTGGATCAATGGCGAAGCGCCCATCATGATGGACATTCGCGCCATTCGCGACGACGACCATGTGATTACCTTGTACCGTCGCGACGGTTGCTGGGGCGCGATTTCCAAGACGAACAATTGCACGCTCCGCTTTCGCGACCCGGTCTACCGCACGCTGCGTGAACTCGCGCTGTCGTACTTCCATGAATACTCCAACGATGATCGCGAGAAGACGATGCGCGAATATTCGCGCACGTTCGATTTGAGCCGCATCGACCCGGAACTCTGGGTGACCAACAAGGGCGATTGCTATGACATCGTCGAGATGCTGGATGAAATTCGGCACTACAAGCTTTTCTCACCGGTACAGGCACGCAAACTGCGGCGGCTGGAGCGCGTTGAGATGCGCGCACGGATGGTCAAGCAGTTCGTCAATCCGTACAATCGAGGTAGCGGCTAGTCCGCCCCCCTACAGCATCGAATTGTTGATCTGACCACCGAGGGCGGCTGCACCCCACGCTGAGCCATGCGCATCGAAGCTGAAGCTGAAATGGCCGGCGGCGGAGTGGGCATCGCGAAATAGGCGCTCGATCGGATACTGCTCATAGATGCCGTTGGCCCCGGCCAAGGCATGCAGTGAATCGACGGCCTCGGTGCAAAGTTGCACGGCGAAGGCCGCGTTGCGTTTGTACGCGAGCTTGGTGAGCGAATCGGGAATCTTTTCCGCGCAGGCGTCCTGCCAGGCCGTCGCACAGTCCCTCTTCATAATCGATTCAGCCGTATCGATCTTCGACGCGGCCATCGCAACGCGAATCTGAATCGCCTGAAAATCGCTCATTCGCACCGCGGTGTAGCTCGTCTGCCGGGACTTGAGCCGCTCGATCGTCAATTCGAGCACCGCCTGGGCGTTGCCAAGCGCGGAGGTTCCCGGAAAGTATCCGGCGATCGCGACCAGCGGGACACGAAATAGTGGGCCGGGATTCATCCGTGCACCGGGAAAATCCGATCCGCCACGAAGCGTAGTCATATCGAGCGCACGGTATTCCGGCACATACACGTCTTTGATCCGCATCGATTTGCTGCCGGTGCCGCGCATGCCCATGACTTGCCAGTCATCGATGATTTCGTATTCGGCGCGCGGCACGAGACACAACCGATAGTCGGTGGGTGGCCCGTTAGGACGGTCACGCACTGTAGCGGCAAACATGCTCCAGGGACTCAGATCGACGCCGCTGCCGAAATTCCAATGACCGCTGATGACGAAACCACCGTCCACCTTGTGTCCGCTACCTTGCGGGAAAGCGATGCCCGCGGCGATCGGCGTATCCGGATCGACTCCCCAGATTTCTTCCTGAGCGCGGGGATCGAACATCGCGAGCAGCCAGGAATGATTGGCAAAGTTATGGAAGTTCCACGAGGTCGATGCGCAGCCGCGTGCCAGCTCAGTGGGAATATCGATCATCGCGGGAAACGGCAGTTCCATGCCGCCCCACCGCTTGGGCATGTGATACCGCAGCAAGCCGCTTTGTTTCAGTTCTGCATACGTTTCAGGCAGCATCACGCGGGCGCCTTCGGTGCGGGCGGCACGCTCACGCAGCATCGGGACCATCGCGCGAGCGCGCGCGAGCGCCTCCTCAAACGTGACGCCGGTGAATGAATTAGCGCTCGCCTGCTGGCCAGCCACGCCGGGATGATTCATAGCTTGCTCCGCTCCCTCTCTAATGGGCCTGTTCCCAGTTGGGCCCGACGCCAACATCCACCACCAGTGGCGCGCGCAACGTTGCGACGCCGGTCATCAGTTGCGGCAGGTCCGCGCGAACACGTGCGAGTTCCGCCGTCGGCACTTCCAGCACCAACTCGTCATGCACTTGCATGATCAATTGGGTGGCGAGCCGCTCGCTATCGATCCAACCTTGCACTGCGATCATCGCAAGTTTAATCAGATCGGCGGCGGTTCCCTGCATTGGCGCATTGATGGCGGCACGCTCGGCGCCGGCACGGCGCGCTTGATTGCCGGAACGAATCTCGGCAAGCCATAGACGACGGCCAAACACCGTTTCAACGTAGCCACGCTCGGGGGCGTCGCGACGGATTTCGTCCATGAACCGTTTAACGCCTGGATAACGGGCGAAATAACTGTCGATATACGTCTGTGCCGTGCCGCGTTCGACGCCCAACTGCTGCGCCAAGCCGAACGCCGACATGCCGTAGATGAGCCCGAAGTTGATCGCCTTGGCATAGCGACGCTCTTCGCTCGACACCTCGGCAAGCGCGCGATTAAACACTTCGGCCGCCGTCGCGCGATGAATATCCTTGCCGCCGGCAAACGCTGCAAGCAGGCTTTCATCCCCGGACAAATGCGCCATGATGCGCAATTCAATCTGCGAATAGTCGGCCGACACGATCATGCAGCCGGGCGCCGCAATAAACGCTTCACGCACCCGCCGTCCTTCGGCGGTTCGCACCGGGATGTTCTGCAAATTGGGATCGGTGCTGGCCAGCCGGCCGGTTACCGCGGTCGCCTGACCGTAATTCGTATGCACGCGGCCGGTCACTCCATTGACCATCTTCGGCAGCTTGTCGGTATAGGTCGATTTCAATTTCGAAACACTGCGAAATTCGAGCAGCGTCTTGGGCAACGGATAGTCGAGCGCGAGTTTTTCCAGCACCTCTTCATCGGTCGACGGTGCGCCGCTTGGCGTCTTCTTCACCACCGGCAATTGCAGTCGATCGAAAAATATTTCGCCGATCTGCTTGGGCGAATTCAGATTGAAAGGCTGGCCTGCCTCAAGATGGGCACGCGCTTCCAGTTCAAGCATCTTCTGTCCGAGTGCGTGGCTCTGCGCTTCCAGTTGCGCGACATCGACCAGCACCCCGTTGCGCTCGATGCGAAACAGCACTTCACGCACCGGCATCTCAATAGTCGAGTAGATGGTCGCGAGCTTTTCGTCGGCCGCGACCTGCGGATAGAGCGCGCCGTGCAGGCGCAAAGTGATGTCGGCGTCTTCAGCGGAATACTGGGTGGCACGATCCACCGCCACCTCTTCAAAGCCGATGCGATTGGCGCCTTTGCCGGTGACATCATCGTAACTGATGGTAGGCAACCCAAGATGCCGTTGTGCAAGCGTTTCCATATCATGCCTGGCATGACTTTCCAGCACGTAGGACTGCAACAGCGTGTCGTGTTCGATACCGCGAAGTGCAATGCCGTGATTGGCGAGCACATGTTGATCGTATTTGAAGTTCTGCCCGACCTTCTTGCGCAGTGGATCTTCGAGCCAGGGTTTGAGGATCGCCAGCGCCCGCTCCGCGCCGAGTTGGTCGGGTGCATCCGGATAGGCATGCGCGACCGCAAGATAAAACGCCTCACCCGGCAACATCGAGAACGACATGCCGACCAGGCGCGCCGCAAACGGGTCGAGACTCGTCGTCTCAGTATCGAAGGCCACCAGCGATGCATCATTCAACCGCGGGAGGAGTCGCTGAATGTCCTCTTCGGTGAGCAACGTTGTGTACCGGCACTCGATGTTCTGTGCAACGGGCGTTGGAGCCGCCGCACTCGCCGGTGCAGGTCCGCCGCCCGCGCCGTTTTCTATTTCTTTCAGCCAACTGCGAAAGCCAAAGCGCGCATAGAGCTCGCGCAGCTTCTCGCGATCGGGCGGCTGCGGCGCGAGATCGGCGATCGAGAAATTCGTGGGCACATCGGTTTTGATGGTGACCAGCTGTTTGCCGGTTGGCAGCCAGCTGATGGCCTTGCGAAGATTCTCGCCCACCACACCGCCAATCGAGACGGCATTGGCAATCACGCCATCCAAGGACTCATATTGAGCAAGCCACTTGACCGCCGTTTTGGGTCCGACTTTATCGACGCCCGGGACGTTATCGACCGCATCACCGACCAGCGTGAGGTAATCCACGATTCGCGAGGGCGGTACGCCGAATTTTGACTGCACGCCGGCGACATCTAGCCTCTCGTTCGACATGGTATTGATGAGCGTGACGTGATCATCCACCAATTGCGCGAGATCCTTGTCGCCGGTTGAAATGATGGTCTTCATCGATTGCCGGGTCGCGGCGAGCGCTAGCGTGCCGATGACATCGTCCGCCTCGACGCCATCGATGACGATGAGCGGCCATCCCATCGCCCGAATCGCCTCGTACAATGGCGGAATCTGCTGCGCCAGTTCCTCAGGCACCGAGGGCCGATTAGCCTTGTAATCGGCATAGATGTCGTCGCGAAACGTCTTGCCCTTCGGATCGAACACACAACCAAGGAGCGCTGCCTTGTGATCGGCGACGAGGCGCCGTAACATCGACAGTACCCCATAGATGGCCCCGGTCGGTTCGCCGTTGGCATTGCGCAGATCGGGCAATGCGTGGAAGGCCCGGTACAGATACGACGAACCATCAACGAGCACGAGCGTTTGAACTTCGCTCATTGGCAACGCGCCTCACCCACCAGGATTGACCGATCGACGATGAAAGAACGAACTGAGAAATTGCCGGCGCCCGCTGTGAGCGGCTTTGAACCGCGCGATGGCGCTGCACGCGAGGCGTGGCACCTCTTTGGCATTATGTCAGAATTTGTCGAGGCGACCGATCGCCTCAATCGCGTGCGGCCCGCCGTGTCGATATTCGGCAGCGCACGCATTCCCGCTGGCCATCCGTACTACACACTGGCTGAACGCATTGCGCGCTTGTTATCGGATGCCGGGTTCGCGGTCATCTCAGGCGGCGGGCCGGGCATCATGGAAGCGTCCAACAAAGGGGCGCACTTTGGCCGTTCACCGTCCGTCGGCCTCAATATCGAATTACCGCGCGAACAATTCAGCAATACCTATCAGGACATCAGCCTGGCGTTTCGGCATTTCTTTGCGCGCAAGTACACCTTCGTACGATTTTCGATTGCCTACGTGGTGATGCCGGGCGGCTTCGGGACGCTCGATGAAATTACCGAGGCCCTTACGCTGATGCAGACCGGCAAGATCCGGCGCATGCCCATCATTCTCGTCGGCGCCTCATTCTGGAAGGGGCTGCTCGACTGGATGCGGGACCGCCTCGTCAGCGAGGCCATGATCAATCCGGAAGACGTCGATTTGATGCGTGTCATCGACGAGCCGGGCGACGTCGTCGAAGCGATCTTCAACTACTACGAAAAGCGCGGCTTTACGCCGCAGCCGGACGAACTGAAGGGCTACCTCAACCTTTGAAGATCGGCGGAATGGGCTAACATCGAGGCCTATTCGATGGGGTGGTTTGCTATGCGATGGCTTGATTTACTGCTGCTTGCTTCGACCGTGGCGATGGGCGCAAGCATCGTAGTTGGTGCAAACGTTGCCAACGCCCAGACGCCGCCGCAGTTTGAGGCCGTCCCGGCGCTACCGGAACCGGCCAGTAGCGCGGATATCGATCCGTTTGCCAATCAGGTGAGTCGCCCGGCGTTGCGATCGAGCGAAGAGGTTGAGCGCTCATTTCGGGATGGCAAACACGTCTCACGGGTGCGCAATCCGGCCGGTGCCGAGTACATGTTGATCGAGGATCACGGGGACGGCACGTATCTTGGGCAAGTACCCAGCGACTCGGGTGTGCGCCCACCGTTGTGGATCCTGTTTAAGTTCTAATCACGGAGTTTCGAAGGGTATGGCAAGGGGCTCGCGCCCCTTGCTTCATCAATCGCTAGCGCACTTCGCCGCACCAACACTTTTGCACGCGTTCATCGTCGACCTTCATGGCTGTCTTCACTTCCGTTATACCCATCGAGGCAAACGAATGGCTGAAGCGCTATTCGATCGGCTCCCTGACCGATCTTGTCGGGATCGCCACCGGCATCGAAAACACCAATTATTTTCTGACGACCACACAGGGCCGCTTCGTTCTGACCATTTTCGAAAAACTCACCGCTATCGAACTGCCGTTCTATTTGAATCTGATGTCGCATCTGGCGCGGCACGCCATTCCATGCCCAGCACCGGTCGCCGACAATGAAAATCAGTTTCTCGGGACATTAAAAGGCAAGCCCGCCGCCATCGTGAGCCGACTGTCCGGCGTGACGGTGATGGCGCCCGATTTGTCGCATTGTGAGCGGGTCGGCGCGACGCTCGCCAACATGCATCTGGCGGGGCGCTCGTTCCGCGAACATTTGGATCATCCGCGGGGCGCACGGTGGCGTAGCGAAACCGCCCCTAAAGTAATGTCGTTTCTCGATGCGGCGCGGCAAACCCTGTTGCGGGACGAAATCGCCTATCAGGCCCGTATTGACTTCACGTTGCTCCCACAGGGTGCGATCCATGCCGATCTCTTTCGCGACAATGTGCTCTTCGACGGTGCGCGTCTCGGTGGCGTGATCGATTTCTATTTCGCTGGGGTGGATGCCTGGCTTTTCGATGTCGCCGTGACGATCAATGACTGGTGCGTGCACCCGGACGGTTATTTCGATGCCATCCACGCCAACGGATTTCTGGCAGCCTATGCTGCTATTCGGCCCTTTACCGACGCGGAGCGCTCGGTATGGCCCACCATGTTGCGGGCCGCGGCGCTCCGGTTCTGGTTATCGCGGTTGTACGATTTTTATCTGCCCCGACCGGGCGAACTCATCCACGCCCACGATCCGGAACACTTTCGTCGTATTCTCGATTTGCGCATCGCCCTTCAGGATCAAGGCCCCACCCTATGAGTTCTTCGCCGCAAATGCGGATCGTCAGCGCCCGCCGCGGCTGGCATTGGCTGCGCGATGCCTTTGCAATCCTCGGTCGCAACCTTGCCCTGTGGATGTTGTTTGCATTCACCTATCTGGTCACGCTATCGGTGCTATCGGCGATTCCCTTCATCGGGCAGTTTATTTTTCTCGTCGCCACGCCAGCCCTGACCCTGAGTTTCACAGTGATGGCGCGGGAAAGCGCGGGCGGCCGAAAAATTCTCCCGGCACTGCTGCTATCCGGATTTCGCGGCAATACATTGCCCATTCTGATTCTGGGTGCGATTTACGCGGTGGCATTCATCGCCGTTGCCGAGATCTCGTCGGCGTTTTATGGCGACACTCTTAAGGCCCTCCTCGCAGGACGTCTCAAGCCGGATCAAAATCCGATTGCCGCAATCGTCGGCATCAGCGCGTTTTACCTTCCCGTGCTCATTGCGTTCTGGTTCGCGCCGCCTCTGGTCGGTTGGCACAATATGTCGGCGCCAAAAGCGGTGTTCTTCAGCCTCTTCGCTGCACTGCAAAACTGGCGCGCGATGCTGCTGTACGGATTTGTCCTGCTTGTCCTCTGGGGACTGGCGGCAGGACTGCTCGCCGGCATGATCCGACTATTCGGCCCCGACATCGGCGCCGGGCAAGTTTCAGCCGATGCGCTTCGATCGGTCGTGATGCTCGCCACCGTGGTTGCCACCCCGCTGGCATTGGCAGGCTTTGCCCTGCAATTGATCACTTATTACACGAGCTATCGCGACATCTTCGCCGGCGATACACCCGAGCCGCCCGCCGCATCGTAATCCGACCAGGTCGCGGCCAAGAGAATTTGCCGATAACGGCGGCCGAGTGCACGCTAGGCTCCGCAGCGAGCAATGGGGACGGCGCCAGGACCTCGTGAACGGCGAAGCCCGCGCCGATACATCGGTGCCGTTCAACCAGCGAGGAGATTGCCCATGGAGATTGATCAACGCCTTGATGGCGTTCGATCTATTTCCGTCACCGACATAAAGAGCTGCGACCGGTGGCTTGCTTAAGCGCCGCTGGCAGATTCAGATCAGACCTGCGTTGAACTCACGCTGCTCCTCGAGCGTCTGGAAGAATCGCCGCCAGCCGACCATGTTTCGCTCGAGATTTTTGACCGCCTGGACAACGCCATTTGGGTCGCTATCGAAGAACAAACCAAGCGCTTCGCCGGACGCGCCGTGCCGCTTTCCGGCAAGGAAGCACTCGCATTCGATTGCGTCTTCGATTTGTTGACGGTGTACGGGCGCGGCAACAAACGTCTTTTTTGTACCGCGATCGACCATCCGCAATCGCGCGTTGCCAAGCACGGCTGCCGTATCGCATTTCGCGCCATGCAGTGCAGTCGCGAACTTACCCTCGCCCACTACCGTGCACGGCGCGAACTGCCGCCGGAAGTTTGGGAGGAACTCAACGAATTACTCCTGTTGGCTGAGCAGGAGGGCATCGCCACGGCGAGCGCCCATGCAGCCTCACCACCGCAATCCGTCCTACACCTATATGTTGAAACGGCACTCACACATCTCGTACACCCGTTCGGTCAGAGCGCGCGGGATCTGCGCGTGATACTCGCCTTCGCGCGCGAGTGGGCGCCCTTTGCCAAAATGCGCCCAACGCATGCTGCGGCCGCGGCGATCGTCGTCGACCTCGATTCGAACGAACCACCGTCGATTCGTCGCATGGAGAGCACGGTAACGCGGCGCGAGGCGAGGGTCATCGATCTCTCCGAGGCCAAACACTTCCTGATCCAGAACATGCGGTCCGTGGAAAAGGAAGCAGCCGTTGCAGGATTGGATTTTCCACTCGAGCAGTCCCCGCAAAACGTGCTGCCGTTGTTTCAGCATTTGTACAAGTCCTGGTTCACCTTCCCGCAAGCGCGGCGCTTCAAACGTCGCATCGTGACCGATCGAGTCGAGGTCGTGGTGGGTGCCAGTGCCATTCACCGCGCGCTTGGGACCACCTTGGCGCGGCGCACGTTACAGCGCGAACTGGGCGAATCCCACGACCAGAATCGATCGCCAACAGTAGCGCCCGCAGCCGACGAAGCGCCCAAGGACCCAACGATTGCCGATTGGGAACCGGGACGCACACCACCTGCCCTCGAACGTTGGGACCTCCTTGATGAGGGACCGGACGGCTTTCGCATTCGGCGCCGCGAACTGGGCTCGCCGATCAACGATCGGCAGCTTGTGGCGATCAAACCGCCCGGGGCCAAGTCGTTCATCCTCACGCAAACCCGATGGCTCATGACGGGTATCGATGGCTCCATCACCCTTGGCATTCACGCGCTGGCGGGCTTGCCGCAATCGGTGATGATCCATACGTCGACGGGCGGCTCCGCCAAAACGCATGCAGTGCCTGGATTCACGCCGTCGAAGACGAACGACAGCCCTTCAACCGTCGTTGCGTCACGCGGTTCGCTCAGCAGCGGCGCGACTGTTGAAATCGAATCCAACGCGTCGGTGGTGCGGGTACGCCTGGCGAAGGAACTAGAAAACGGCCACGACTTCGACATGCTGACCTATTCTGTACAGTCGTAGGATAGTCGCTGCAATGGCCGTCGCGATCGCGTACGGTAAGATGGGGGCCACGCATCGACGAATCTGTTTCGCAATGAAGGGAAACATCCCCTCATACCCCCCCTAAGTTTGGGCCGTTTCGCGTCAGTTTGCAGCGGCCGCTAAGACGAGAAGAGTGTCATGGCCGGACTCAACCGCGACACGCCGGCACCTGTTGAAATCACGCTGCACCAGAAGTCCCACTTCATGGAAATCAAGTATTCCGATGGGCAGCGTTTCGAACTGCCGTTTGAATTGCTCCGTGTGTACTCGCCGTCCGCGGAGGTGCGAGGACACGGGCCGGGGCAAGAAACGCTGCAAGTCGGCAAACGCAACGTGACCATTGTGAGCCTCGATCCGGTGGGCGCGTACGCCGTACAGCCGCACTTCTCAGACGGTCATGCGACCGGTATTTACGCTTGGGATTATTTGTACGAGCTTGGGGTCAATCGGGAAACTCGTTGGCGCGAATACCTGCAACGATTGAAAAACGCCAATGCCTCACGCGATCCCGCATCGACAACCAGTCCGCGTTGACGATTGCATGCGTCGCAATCAGCGAAGCGAATGAGCGAGCCTACCCACTTTGGTTTTCAGACCGTTGCCGAGCCGGAGAAGGCACGGCGCGTCGCGGGCGTGTTCGATTCAGTCGCGTCGCGCTACGATCTGATGAACGACCTGATGT
This sequence comes from Betaproteobacteria bacterium, assembly GCA_009693235.1. GTDB lineage: Bacteria > Pseudomonadota > Gammaproteobacteria > Burkholderiales > SG8-39 > SHXR01. Next base: position 49,292 of record SHXR01000018.1, read on the forward strand.
CGCTCGGGTTGCATCGGGCGTGGAAGCGATTCGCGATAGAAATGTGCGGCGTACATGCCGGCCACAAGGTCTTGGATCTGGCAGGCGGCAGTGGCGATCTCGCCCGCGCCTTGGCAACGGCCGCGGGCGCCAATGGCGAGGTCTGGCTCACCGACATTAATGGTTCGATGCTTAGTGTGGGTCGGGATCGCATGCTGGATCACGGCTGCATGCTGCTGGTGGCCCAGTGCAACGCCGAAAGGCTACCGTTTCCAAACGCTTACTTCGATTGCGTGACCGTCGGATTCGGCCTGCGCAATATGACGCACAAAGACCGGGCATTGGCAGAAATGGTACGGGTCCTGCGGCCAGGCGGGCGGGGTATCGTCCTCGAATTCTCCAAAATATGGAAACCTCTCGAACGAGCCTATGATGCATACTCGTTCCGGGTCTTACCTTGGCTGGGGCACAAAATCGCCGGTGATGCGGCCGCGTATCAATACCTCGCGGAGTCAATCCGCATGCATCCCGACCAAGACGCATTGAAGCAATTGATGAGACAATGCGGCTTCGAGGATGTCGAATACTGGAACTTGTCTGCAGGCGTTGTGGTGCTGCACCGTGGATTCAAATACTAGATAGCGCCAAATTTCCTTCGTGGAGGATGTATGAAATATCTGATGAATGCACTGATCGGGGTCGTTCTTGGCCTCGCATTAGGAATGAATAGTGCGGAAGCAGCCAAGCGTCTGGGTGGCGGTCAGTCAACCGGCGCACAGCGCGATGGCGTAACACAGCGACAGGCGGTACCGCCACAAGGCGCCCAACAGGCCGGACAAGCGCAACAACCGAAATCCGGTATGAGCCGCTGGTTGGGGCCACTTGCCGGGCTCGCCGCCGGTCTTGGACTGGCTTACCTGCTTGGCGATCAGCTGGGTAGTGTCATGATGATGCTCCTGGTGGTGGCGGCCGTGGTGGTGGGTGGCATGTTCCTCATGCGCTACCTCAATCGGAACCGCCAACAACCCGCCATGCAAGGTGCCGGAGCCGGCAATTCGCAGTACACGGGGCTTAATCAGGAACCAGTTCGTGTACCAACGCCGCTCGCTGGCGGTGTCGCAGCGCCGGCTGTTGCGGCAGTCCCTCCAGGCTTTGATGTCGCGGGCTTTGTCAATCAAGCGAAGAACGTCTTCCTCGAACTCCAGGGTGCCAATGATCGTGGCGATCTGAATGCCTTGCGGGACATGAGCACCGACGACTTGTTCGAAGGGTTCAAGAAAGACATCCTCGCGCGCGGTACGGACACGCAATCAACGCAGATCCTGGGCCTCCATGCTGAACTCGTGGAAGTCGTCAACGAGGCGGGTGTGCAATGGGCCAGCGTGCGATTCACTGGCGCCATGCGCGACGTGAGCGAGCAGGCCTCGGAGCCGTTCACCGAAATCTGGAATCTGCGCAAGCCGCTCGATGGTTCCGCCGGCTGGTTGCTGGCCGGGATTCAACAGGCGTAGTTGGCTCACGCTGTACGATGAAAGGCCGCCAGCGGGCGGCCTTTTTTCTTGGTGCAACGCAGTCAAACAAGTGTCGTGCCACCCACATCATCCATGCTTCAAAGTCCCATTCTCGTTGGACTGAATCACGTGTTGAAGGGCGACCTTGCGCTGCTTGCGCGTGCGCAAGCACACGCTGGAAAACGCATCCAGGTGCGGATTCCGCCGATCCCGCCGCAAACCGTCGTCATCGAACCCTCTGGGTACGCGTCGGCCACCAGCTCGCCGGACCCTGCTGATCTCACCATCGCCGCAACGCCGTGGACGAGCTACGACGGATCGCCGCGCCGGTGGTCGGATCGCTTCACGATGTCCGGCGATGAAAGCCTGGCCGGCTTGGTCCGAGACGCCATGCAAAGCTTCGACATGGAAGACGAACTGGCCAAACTGATCGGCGACATCCCGGCCCATCGAATCGGCAATGCCGCGCGATCGATCAGTGCAGCTTCCGCGGATATCGTTGAACGGATGGCTCGCAACGTCGCGGAGTATCTCACCGAGGAGAAAGGCGTTCTTGTGTCCAAGGCACACTTGGAAACGTTTGCCGCTGACGTGGCGGCACTTGACGCCCGCTTGAACGCCCTGGAAGAACGCATCAGAGGAATCGAGGGCATAACGCGCGCGATGTAATAATGGCTGGCTTCCCTTACCGCCCGAACGCCCCTATCTCGTGTTGTTGCGCCTTGCCAAGATTTTGCTGGTGGCCTTCCGGTTTGGACTGGAGGAGTTTCCGTTGTCGGCCGTCGCGAATAGTCGCTGGCGTGGCTGGATCAACACGCTCCTTTTCTTTCGTCGCCTCGATGCGCCACGCGGAGTGCGCCTTCGCCAAGCCTTGGAAACGCTCGGACCGATCTTCGTTAAGTTCGGACAAGTCCTCTCGACGCGCCGCGATCTCTTGCCGACCGACATCGCCGATGAGCTCGCCAAATTGCAAGATCAGGTGCCGCCGTTTCCCTCGGCTGCGGCAGTTGCCGAAATCGAACACGCTTTCGGTCAATCGATCGACCAGATTTTTCAGACGTTTGAACGAGAACCCGTAGCGAGTGCATCGATTGCGCAGGTTCATTTCGCGACGCTGCATGACGGTACCGAAGCGGCAGTCAAGATTCTGCGACCCGGCATCCTGCCGGTCATCATGAACGATCTGGCCCTGATGCGAACGGCGGCCACACTGGTGGAACGCGTTTGGGCGGACGCACGCCGTTTCAAACCCCGCGAGGTCATCGCCGAGTTTGCCAAGCACTTGTTCGATGAACTCGATTTGATGCGGGAAGCCGCCAGTGCGAGTCAACTACGGCGCAATTTCGCCGGCTCGCCGCTCCTCGTGGTGCCGGAAATCTACTGGGACTATTGCACGAGCAACGTCATGACAATGCAGCGTATGGCCGGTACGCCCATCAGTCATATCGAAGAGCTGCGCGCCCAAGGCGTCGATATCCCACGTCTGGCGCGGGCCGGCGTCGAGATCTTCTTCGCTCAAGTGTTTCGCGATGGCTTCTTTCACGCTGATATGCATCCGGGCAACATCTTTGTGGCGGACGACAGTCGTTACATAGCGCTTGACTTCGGCATCATGGGCACCTTGAACGATGCCGACAAAAGTTATCTGGCGCAAAACTTCCTCGCGTTTTTCCAGCGCGACTACAAACGCGTCGCCCAGGCCCATGTGGAAGCGGGCTGGGTACCGCCTGGAACCAGGGTGGATGAATTCGAAGCAGCCATCCGCGCGGTGTGCGAACCGATCTTCGATCGGCCTATCAAGGAGATTTCATTCGGCAAGGTGTTGATGCGCTTGTTCCAGACCGCGCGGCGTTTCAATCTGGAAGTGCAACCGCAACTGGTGCTGCTGCAAAAAACGCTGCTCAACATCGAAGGGCTCGGCCGCCAACTAGATCCCGAGCTCGATCTCTGGAAAACCGCCAAGCCCTATCTGGAGCGCTGGATGAGCGAGCAGATCGGCTGGAAGGCGCTCACGCGCAGCGTCGAGGCGGAAGCATCGCGATGGGCGGTGATTTTGCCGCAACTGCCGCGCTTGCTGCATAAGGCGCTTTCCGGCGAGCGCGCCTTCAATGACGAACGCGCATTGCGGGAATTGGAAGATCGGCTGCGATCAAAAACGCGTGCGTTGCGTTTTGCTTGGCTACTCGTCATCGCCATCGGCGGGTGGACGCTTTATCAACAATTCGGCCGCTAGCGCCGGACGAATGATTACTGCAATCCAAGTTCGCGAATGGCATGCTCCCGCAACTTCACTTTCTGCACCTTGCCGCTTGCCGTCATGCCGATCGCATCAAAACTTTGCACGATACGCAAATAGCGTGGGACGCGGAAATTCGCGGCGCGCGTTTTCACCCAAGCGAGGATCTCCGCTTCGGTCGCCTGTGCACCGGCTTTGATCGTTACATAGGCGACCGGTACCTCGCCAAGGAGGGCGTCCGGTACGCCGACCACCTGTGCGGTGGCAATGGCCGGATGATGCAGCAAGATATCTTCGACTTCGGCCGGCGCGACATTTTCGCCGCCCACGCGAAATACATCTTTTAGCCTACCGACCATTGAAAGCCGTGCATCGCAATCCACCATGCCAAGATCACCGGTGCGCAACCAACCGTCCGCGGTGAATGCCTTCGCGTTTGCTTCCGGATTGTTGTAGTAGCCGCGCATGATGCTCCAGCCGCGCACCTGGATCTCACCCGTCGTATCGGGTGGCAGCGGCGTATGCGTGACCGGATCGGCGATGCGCACTGCAAGGCCGGGATGCGTTTTCGCGCGTCCACTAATCCGCACTGCGGGTGGGTCACGATAATCGCTCATCACAACATTGGGCGAGGCTTCCGACAACCCATACGCAACGCAGATTTCCGTCGCGCCCAGCACTTCGATGATGCGACGGACCGTCTCGGGCGTGGCCGCCACCCAACCACCTCGCAACACCAGTCGCCGATGCGGGAAATCCGCATGGCCCATCAACAGCTGAAAAATGGTGTCGTTCCCGGACGTGAGCGTGCAGCGCTCCTGCTCCATCATCGCCAGCGCAGCAGCGGCCTCGAAAGTGGGAAGCGTGACCAAACAGGCGCCGAATTCGAGCGCCATCAACAATGACAGCGTCAATCCGCCCACATGAAAAAACGGCCGGCAGTTGAAGTAGCGGTCCTCCGGGCGAATGCCGATGCGTAACCCCGCTGCCCACGCATTGCGCAGCATATTGTCATGGGTGAGCATGACCCCTTTCGGATGCGCGGTCGTCCCGGACGTAAATTGGATCAGCAACAGATCGTGTGGCTTCACATGATCTGTTGCTGCGGCAAGTTGCGCCGCCGACACGGCAGCGCCCAGGTCGAGAAACGCGTCCCATGACAAGGCACCGTTAGGAATGTCAGGACCAATAACGACTGCTCTTGCCAATTTCGGCAATTGGGTGCCGGGCAGTTCACTATCCACTGCCGGCTCCGCCTCGCGAACGAATTGCACAAAATCGATGTTGAGAAAGCGATCGGCAAAAACGAGCGCTTTGCAATCGGCTTGTTTGAGACAGAAGGCGAGTTCAGCAGCCTTGAACCGCGTATTGACGGGCACCGTGACGGCACCGATCAGCGCCGCACCAAAAAAGGCGCTCACCCATTTACCGTCGTTACCCATGAGGACGCCGACGAAATCGCCGTGCTGGATACCGATCCCAAGCAATGCCTTGGCAACCCTGCGCGACTCAACCTGTAGTGCTCGGAAGTCGAGCCGGCAGGTGTTGGTGACCAGCGCCTCGTCGCTGCCCCGGGCCGTCGCGATGCGCTCTAAGCTCGCCCCGAGCGTGTGCGCCGCCCAGGTCACGATTTAGATCCGAAGCGATCAATGCCGGATCGCCAGTCGGCCCGCGCAAGGTTTTCCTCGATTGCCGCCAGCTCGACCGCTAGCGCACCCTTTGGATCGAGCAACACACCCCGGTCGATCGATCGCTTGGCCAATCGCAACGCGTCGGGTGGGGCGCCGACCACGGTCTTCGCCACCGCGGCCAGGGTTGCTCCCAGCTCGTTTGGCGCAATGACGCGGCTCACCAATCCAGCAGTGAGTGCTTCATCAGCACCCAGGGTCCGGCCGGTAAACATCATGTCCTTGGCCAGGCGCTTGCCGATGATGCGTGGCAATCGCTGTGTGGCACCGATCGTGCCCCAGAGGGCCTCGGGCGTTCGAAAACTCGTCGCCGGCGTCGCGATAATGAAGTCGCAGGAAGCAGCGATCTCGCATCCGGAGCCTAGTGCGGGACCGGCGACGACAGCGATGGAGGGCATGGGCAGTCGTTCGATAGCGTCATAGACGGCGAACGCCTTGAGGCGACGCGCCCGGACGGCATCTTCATCCATACCCTGCCGCTCTTTCAAATCCGCACCCGCGCAAAACACCGGGCCGTTGGCACGAATGAAGACCAGCCTGATCGACGCGTCAGCCTGCGCTCTGCCCACATGCGCCAGCAGCTCATCGCACATCACGGCATTCAAGGCGTTGCGACTTTCCGGCCGATTCAAGGTGATCGTCGCCACCCCGTCTTCGATCGCAAACAAAACCGTCGTCATAGGGCGCCCATCTTTCGCAACGCGGCAATGTGTTCCCTCGAATAGCTCAATCGCTCGGCAAGAATCGCATCGGTATGCTCGCCAAGTTGAGGAGGGCAGCTGCCAATCGGATTGTCCCAGCCGTCGAACTTGAAAGGCATGGCAAGAAATGGAAACGGGCCAACGCGTGAATGCGCAAATGCGGAAACGATGGAACGGGCTAAGGTATGCGGATCAGCGAGGACCTCATCGACGGACTTCACCGGACCGGCCGGCACGCCCGCGCCATCACACGCTTTACACAGTGCATCACGCGGAATGATCGCGATGGCCGCAGTCAGCCCGGCCATCACGATCTCGCGATTTTGCACCCGCGCGGAATTGTCGGCGAACGCACTGGACTTGCCCCACTCTTCAACGCCAAGCAGCTTGCAAAGCGGCAACCAATGCTGATCACTGGCCGTGATATGAACGAATTGCCGGTCCGCACAGCGAAAGGTGGCCGACGGCACCCGTCCCGGATGCTCGGTGCCCAAGCGCGGCGGCACCTCGCCCAACGCAAAAAAGCGGGCCGCCGCCAAGGTCAGCAAGGACACTTGACCATCGATCATCGAGAAATCCGCATACGCGCCATGGCCCTCGCGGTCGCGGCCAGCGAGCATCGCCAGGATCGAGATCGCGATCCACAGTCCGGAGGTGAGGTCGGCCACCGGCAAGCCGGGCTTCACCGGCCCGCCGCCCCGCTCGCCGGTCAGACTCATCATGCCGCCCATCGCTTGGAACACGGTGTCGTAGCCCTTTTTGTCGGCGTACGGCCCGGTCTGCCCAAACCCGGTACATGAGAGATAGACGATGCGCGGATTGAGCGCTCGGATCGCCTTGTCGTGCAGACCGTAACGCTGCAGGGTGCCAACTGGGAAGTTTTCGATGAATACGTCGGAACGCCGGGCGAGGTCGCGAATGATTTCCTGCCCCGCCGGCGATCGCAGGTTGACGGTGATCGATTGCTTGCTGCGATTGAACGCGAAGTAGTAGGCGCTCTCCCGAGTTTCGCCCCGTTCGATAAACGGCTCAAACGTGCGGGTTTCATCGCCCGTGCCCGGCTGCTCTACCTTGATCACGGTGGCACCCAGTTCGGCGAGGATCATGCTCGCGAAGGGACCGGCGAGCACACGCGACAGATCGAGGATCGTTATATGTTCAAGGGGGCGCATTGCTTATCCACCAGATGGCGGCTCGCGTATTGGGCGCTGCTGCGATCAGAGCGGTTCGCCGCGTTGATCGTTCGTTGACACCGTACACCACTTCATCGACACTGACAACGAATCCACCCGTCCCGTGTCGGCATCGCTATGGCTCCCACTATCGCCAATGAGAAGGTCGTGATCTGCGAATGTTTTGCGCGCGACGGGCTGCAGAACGAACCGAATTTCGTGCCGACCGCAGTCAAGCGCCAACTCATTGAACAATTTGCGCGGCTCGGCTTCACGCGTATCGAAGCAACCTCGTATTCCAATCCCAAGATGGTGCCGCAATTTGTCGATGCAACCGAACTTCTGCGCAGCCTCCAGCGTCAGAACGGCGTGTTCTACAAGGCGACCTGCGCCAATCTGAAGGCGATCGAACGCGCCCGCACGGATCGCGACGCAGGCACCGGCGTGAATGAGCTTTCGTTGCTGGTGTCAGCGAGCGAAGCACACACCGCGAAGAACCTTCGCACGACGCGATCGGCGCAATGGCGCAACGTCGCCGAGATGGCAGCCGCGGCGGGGACGAATTTTCGGTTGATCGGTGTGATATCGGTAGCGTTCGGCTGTCCGTTTGAGGGCGCGGTGGATCCGGATCTGGTTATCGATGACATCGCGCAATTCATTGCTCTCGGGGTGCATCACGTGGCGTTGGGCGACACCACCGGCATGGCCTCCCCGCGCACCGTACGAAGCCTCTTCGAGCGATCGATACGTGCAATACCGAAGCTGATTCCCATCGCGCATTTTCACGACACGCGCGGTACCGGACTCGCCAATTGCATCGCGGCGTATGAGGCGGGGGTACGCTATTTCGATAGTTCGTTCGGCGGGGTTGGCGGTCACCCGGCCAAAGTGAAGTATGGCGGCGGCTATACCGGCAATGTCTGCACCGAGGATCTGGTCAACCTGTTCGAGTCGATGCAGATCGATACCGGCATTGATTTGGAGGGCTTGCTAGCATCGGCGGAACTATGCGAACGGGCGTTGCAGCGCGAGTTGCGCGGACATGTCACGCGTAGTGGTCTCAACCCGTTCGCCATGCGTACCGGCTCGCGTTAGGGGATCACAGAACAAGGGGCCGCGCTGGGGACGAAGGGGCCCAACCCCTCCGTTGCCCCTCGTAATTCCCTGAATATTTGAGCACGCTGATTATGCGGGATAGTCTAATCAGCGTTTCCTTAGACACTCGCGCACCGCTCGAATTCAACGACGCAATAAACACCAAGCTGATCGCGCGAGCTGCGTCAATTGAAGCGCTGCGCCAGTAGAATCCAGGCGTGGCTCATTCAAACAAATCCATGCTGGCGCGCTATCTGCTCGTTGCGCATGCGCTGCTCATTACCTATGCCAGCTTGCATCCCTTTCAAGGATGGCATGATCGCGGCGCGGACCTGCTCGCATTTCTCGAGCCGACAATGCCAAAGTTTGTAACGGCGTTTGATGTCGGGATCAATTTCATCGCCTACATTCCGCTTGGTTTTCTCATGGTCGGTGCGATGTGTCCATTGCGACGGGTCGCCGGGGCCGCGCTGCTTGCCTTCGCGGCGAGCGCGCTGCTAAGCGGCACGATGGAGGCCATTCAGACACTGCTGCCCAATCGCGTTTCTTCCCATCTTGATTTCGCCATGAATAGCGCAGGCGGTCTGGCGGGCGCGTTGTTGGGGATATGGATCGCCCCGCGGCTGGTCGAAAACGAGGCATTGCGGCGCTTGCGCCTCACTTGGTTTCACCCGGATTCACGCACCGATCTGGGACTTGTCATCGTCGCATTATGGTTGCTCGCGCAACTCAATCCGGAAACGCTGATGTTTGGCACCGGCAGCCTGCGCGGCATTCTGCAGGCGGTGCCGGCGACCTTGCATCCGGCTGAAGTGTTCATCGGCGTTGAAGCCCTGGTGTCGGCGACCCACCTCGTCGCGGCTGGTCTCTTTATCGGCACCCTGGTGCAACCCCGCCGATCAACTTGGATGATCGTTGGGATCGTCGTCGCGACCGCCATCATTCTCCGCGCGACCGCCTTCGCCACCCTGTTTTCGCCGGAGAACGCATTCCGATGGGCCACCTCGGGTGCCATCCAAGGGCTTATCGCCGGCATCACCATCCTGGTGATGCTGACTCACCTACGAGCATCGATCCGCCTGGCGACCGCATGCCTTTTTCTCATGTTCGGCACGGCCCTTGTCAATGTGGTGCCGGGAAACCCGTACACAGCGAACGCGTTGCAGGTCTGGTACCCGGGTCATTTCCTGAATTTCAACGGGCTCACCGGCTTTGTCTCAAGCCTCTGGCCGTTCGCGGCGCTGGGATACTTGATTTTCGCGGCGGTCGCGGCGCGCGAAGAAGATCTTAAGGGGTAGTCAAGAGCGTTCGCTAGACACGATAGAAGTCGCGCGGTTCTTCGACACTCGCTTCGCGGAATGCCTCGCGCCGACCAATGCATTGGCGGCAGCGACCGCAGTGCACCGGCTGACCCACCATGCAGCTGTAGGTCGCCGCATAATCAATGCCCAGCTTTCGCCGCGCCTGATTACATCGGCCTTGCTCATGTCGACGAACGGGGTGGCTAATTGAACATCGCCCAGCAGTCCTGACAGGAGACGGAACTGCGCAAGGAACGCGTGCGACGAACAGGACGTGGGAAGCGTGTCTTCCCGGGTCAAAGACAAGTAAAGCCGCCTTGCACCAAGGTTCGCAACAAATGACAGCCCCACCGACAGCACCACCAGATTGCGATGCGGCAGCGGAATGTTCGCCTTACGAGCCTGCACGTTGCGGAATGGTTCGCCAAGACTCGCAAGGTCGAGCGCGATCAATTCCACGCCTTGCGGATCACAGTGGTATTCGGACGCTACCCGCTCAAGACGGGCGTCGCGTTGACCGTAATCGAGGAAAAGGGCCTGAATCGGCACACCACCGGCCGCCAAGTCATGCACGAGGGTGACACTATCGACGCCCCCGGATAGGAGCACCACGTTTGCTGATTCCATAATGGGAGAGCGTAGCACGGAGGTCGGCCGGTATAATTCCCCGGTTTCCCAGCGGCTAACGCGCAGTCAACCAAGGTTGGTCGACCCTATCCATCCACCATCTTTCCCATCGATTCAGACGCCACGATGAGCTACTACCAGTATCACGTCTTCTTTTGCTGCAATAAGAGAAACAACGGCGAAGCCAGCTGCGAAAATCATGGCGCCAGCGACATCCGGGGCTATGCCAAGGACCGCGTCAAGGCGCTGAAACTGTCTGGCCCCGACAAGGTGCGGATCAATCAGGCTGGTTGCCTCGATCGTTGTTCGGAGGGTCCGTGCCTTGTCGTCTATCCGGGCGAAACCTGGTACACCTACGTCGACAAGACCGATGTCGATGAAATTATCGAAGAACATTTGCAGAACGGTCGGGTCGTCGATCGCCTGCGTATATGACGCGACCCCCGCCTGAGCATATTCTGCTTGCAGGCGCCGCGGGTGCCATCGAAACTGTGATTGAAGTTCCCGCGGTAACGTCCCGCGGGGTTGCGCTGGTTGCGCATCCCCATCCGCTCTATGACGGATCGCTCGACAATAAGGTGGCGCAAACCCTGGCGCGCGCGTTCGTTGAACTGAATTACGTCGCCGTGCGCCCAAATTTCCGCGGCGTCGGTAACTCTGAAGGTGAACACGATCATGGCGATGGCGAGGCTGCCGATCTCGCCGGCATCGCAGCGAACATGCAACAGCGCTTTGGTGCGCTGCAACTGATCCTCGCGGGGTATTCATTCGGCGGATTCGTCCAGACACGGGTGGCCGGATTGGTCAGTGCAGCACGGTTGGTCCTCGTTGCGCCGGCGGTAGGCCGCATCACTGGTGGTCGGGACTATGCAACCAGCCGCGTCGTGCCCGAAGACACCCTTGTCATTCACGGCGATGTGGGTGAAACCGTGCCGCTTGCCAATGTGCTCGCTTGGGCAAGCACGCAAGAGTTACCGGTCGTCGTCATTCCGGGCTGCGATCATTTCTTTCATCGCAAGTTCCACATCATCCGGGCCATCGTCAAACGCGCATGGCCGTCTTAGCGGTCGACTCGCTGCAGAAATCATACGGCGCCACGCGCGTGGTGCAAGACGTTTCATTTGCCATCGAAAAAGGCGAGTGCTCGGGGCTGCTCGGCCCTAATGGCGCGGGTAAGACCGCGACCCTTCGCCTCTGCCTTGGGCTCATCAAACCGGACGGCGGTCACATTACGCTTGCGGGTTATTCCATTCCAGCAGGCGCCAGACGCGCGCGGCATCTGGTTGGGGTGGTACCTCAGTTCGACAACCTCGATCCGGATTTCACCGTGCGGGAAAATTTGTATGTCTTTGCACGTTATTTCGGCCTGAGTGAGCGGGTCATGCGACCACGCATCCCGGCGTTGCTCGAGTTTGCCGGACTCGAAGGGCGGGAAGATGCGGCCATCACATCGCTTTCTGGTGGGATGAAACGACGCCTCACCCTGGCGCGTGCGCTCATCAATGATCCGGCGGTATTGTTTCTCGATGAGCCGACGACCGGCCTTGATCCCCAAGCACGTCACCTCATCTGGGATCGCTTGCGGAAACTCCGGACAGAAGGCAAGACCATCATTCTTACCACTCACTTCATGGAAGAGGCGGAGCGTTTGTGTTCACGGGTCGCGGTCATGGATCACGGTGCCCTGATTGCCAATGAGACGCCGCGCGACCTGATCCGATCGCAGATTGAAGCGCAGGTCGTCGAGGTGCATGGCGAGGGCTTCGACGAGTGGGCGCGTAATCAGGCACCTGCATTGGCCAAGCGCATCGAGATCGCCAACGATACGGCGTTTTGCTATGTCGACAAGGCCGAACCGCTGATTGTCAATCTCGCTCAATATCCGCAGCTTGCCTACCTCAATCGTCCCGCCAACTTGGAAAATGTCTTTCTCAAGCTCACCGGCCGGGACCTGCGCGACTAGAACCTGATCCATGCCGCTCGATTTCGGCCTGCCGCGCCTCTCCCTTCGCTTTACCGCAGTTTGGCTGCGCAACGCGTTGGTGTGGCGCAAGATCGCCTGTGCGTCACTGCTCGCCAATCTCGGCGATCCGTTGATCTACCTGCTCGCACTTGGGTATGGCCTGGGTGCGCTGATTCCGGATGTCGCCGGCGTTCCTTACATTACCTTTCTGGCGGCCGGCTCGATCGCGTTTTCGACGATGAACACCGCGACGTTCGAATCGTTTTATTCCGCCTTTTCCCGCATGCACGTCCCAAAAACCTGGGACGCGATCATGAATGCACCGCTTGATCTTGACGACATCGTGCTCGCCGAAGCGGTGTTCTCTGCTTCCAAGGCATTCATATCGGGGGCAGCGATTCTTCTCATTGCTGCACTCCTCGGACTGGTTGAGTCGCCCGCCGCCCTCTTGATTTTGCCGGTGCTACCGATCGTGGGACTGTGCTTCGCATCCCTTGGTCTCATGATCACCGCACTAGCGCGGATGTACGATTTTTTCACCTATTACTTCACGCTCGTACTGACGCCGATGGCGATGATGAGCGGGATCTTCTTCCCCATCGAACAGTTGCCCGCAGCGATGCAAGCAATCGCGCAGCTGCTGCCACTTGCCCATGCGGTACAGGTTATTCGCCCCTATTGCTGGGCGAACTTCCGGCGCACGCACTGTTGTCACTGGCCGTGCTGCTTGCCTATACGGTGGTGGGATTCTTCGCCGCCTTGGTGCTGCTCAGACGTCGTTTAGCAAGCTGAAGGGATCGTCATGCTATGGGTCAAAGCGTTCCACATCATTTTCATGGTGACCTGGTTCGCGGGGTTGTTCTATTTGCCGCGATTGTTCGTCTATCACGCGCAGGCCACTGATGCGGCGAGTATTGATCGCTTCAAAATCATGGAACGCAAGCTCTTCTATGGGATCATGACGCCGGGGGCTGTGCTGACCGTCGTCTGTGGCATCTGGCTCTGGTTGGGATACGGCTTCTCAGGCGGGTGGTTACATCTCAAACTTGCGGTCGTCGCGCTCACCATCGCTTACCACTACTGGTGCTGGAAAATCCTGGTCGATTTCAAAGTCGATCGCAATGCGCAGAGCCATGTATGGTATCGATGGTTCAATGAGGTACCGGTTCTCTTCTTGCTTGTGACGGTCATCCTCGTCGTCGTCAAGCCCTTCTAGCAGGAGGCCCATCCTGGTCACCATCGAATCGGTCCGCGCCGCTGCCGCATTGATTGCAGATGGCGTGCTGCGCACGCCATGCAGCCTGTCGCGCACGTTGTCTGATATTACCGGCGCGCAGGTGGTCATCAAGTTCGAGAATCACCAATTCACTGCGTCGTTCAAAGAACGCGGCGCACTCAACGCACTCACGCGCCTCCCGCCCGCCACGCGCGCGCAAGGCGTCCTTGCTGTCTCGGCGGGCAATCATGCACAAGGCGTCGCCTACCACGCCAGCCGGCTCGGTATACGAGCGGTTATCGTCATGCCACGCTTCACGCCTAGCGTCAAAGTCGAACGCACCCGCGATCATGGTGCAGAGATTGTGTTGGCAGGCGACACCTTTGACGAGGCCCGCCAGCATGGTCTGTCATTGGCAACCGCAAAAGGGTACGCGGTGGTACATCCGTATGACGACGAAGCTGTCATCAGCGGCCAAGAGACGGTGGCTCTCGAGATGTTGGAGGCATTTCCGGACCTTGAGTGCCTCGTCGTGCCGATTGGCGGCGGGGGCCTGATCAGTGGGATGGCCGTCGCGGCCAAGGCGCTTGCCCCAGCGATCGAAATCGTCGGGGTGCAGACGGTCGGATTTCCTGCTGTCTATGCAGCCATGCGCGATGAGCTGCCGACGTTCTCATCAGCGACGATCGCCGAAGGCATCGCCGTCAAACAACCCGGCGGATTGACCCTCCCAATCATCAAACGACTGGTGTCTGAAGTCGTTCTCGTTGAGGAAGGCGATGTCGAACAGGCGTTTCTATTGCTACTTGACATCGAGAAATCCGTCGCCGAAGGGGCTGGTGCTGTCAGACGGCAATATCGATTCGCTCCTCCTCTCCGACATCATCGAGCGCGGCATGGTGCGCGCCGGACGGTTAGCGCGCCTGCGCGTAGAACTCCGCGATCTGCCCGGTGCCTTGGCAAAGGTGACGAACTGTCTCGCCGAAGGGGGTGCGAACATCGAAGAGGTCCATCATCAGCGGGCGTTCACCAATGCACCGGTGTTGTCCGCCGAAGTGGAGTTCGTAATTCAAACGCGTGGCGCATCCGCTTGTTAGTGGGGGACGCACCGGACCGTGAACGCGTCGTCGAGGCAG
>SHXR01000077.1 GCA_009693235.1 Betaproteobacteria bacterium
CTTTCGTAACATTGCCGTCTCCTCCATCGTTTGAATGCATTCGCCAGGAACACCGACTACGGCCGGATTCTATGCCGTGGCTTCCGTGACGGCGCCCTACCAGGCGATCAAGGCATCGCGTCCGTTAACCAGCAGTTGCGCACGCGCGCCGACCGGCAGACTAACCTTGGTTGGAATGTGCCCGAACGGCAAGCCGGTAAGGATCGGGACTTTACACACCGAGCGTAGCTGTTGCACGGCCGACTTCAATGTGTAACCGCGATCGAGCGGCGACTTGTTGTAGTTGTTGAAAGCCCCCAGCACGATGGCCTTTTGCTTGCCTAAGACGCCCGCCTGATGCAATTGCAGCAAACAGCGCTCGACGCGATACGGATGCTCGCTTACATCTTCCAGAAACAGCACACCGCCTTGGATGTTGGGCCAGTGGCGTGTCCCGAGCATCGCACACACCAAGCTGAGATTACCGCCCCATAAGGTGCCGGTGACACTGAGCCCGTGAAATCCCTCTTCAGTGCGAAACCCGATCGCATCGAGCACGCCTTGCATCGCTTCGACGAAACACCCCTCGGTGACATCATCGACATTGTCGCGACCAAAATCATCGACGGCAAGCAGGCCGGCCCAACCGACGGTGCCGGGTACTTTGGCATGTGCAAGGAGGCCAAGGTGGAGGGCGGTGACATCGCTATGGCCGACCCAGCGCGTGCCTTGTTTGATGCTGCGAGCAAGGAGCCTCCAGTCGATGCGATCGAGCAGTCGCGTCAAGCCATAGCCGCCGCGCGTTGCCAGGGCCACACCGGGCGCCTGCTCCGCAACACGATGAATGGCGGCAAGCCGCGTTGCATCATCGCCACCGAAGCGTTGGCATTTCTTGAGCGCGCTAGCATCGATCGTCACGTCAAACCCAAGACCGGCCAGCCGCTTGGCAGCCGCACGCAGGCCGATGCCATTGCGCAATACGCCCGCGGGGGTAAAGAGGGTCAGCTTAATCATCGTGGGACTCGCAAAGACGGAACAGGCTTGACCCTCTCCATTCGAGACGATCATCTGTTCGCGGGTGGGGACTCTATCTGCGACATCGAGCATGGTCAAATGCCCTACGCAAACGTGTGTCCAAGCAGTGGTCAGGGCCACCTAGCGGGTAATCATGGTTGTCGACCCACTGCCGCGTTTGCCGCTACTATCGCGCTTGCACTGAAGTGATGATGACCGATGCCCGACCCCGAAATTCCTTCTATCACCGGCCTCGATGGCCTTCTCCCCGGCGATCCACGCGATGCTGCGCGTCTACTTGGCGTGGTGATCGCGCTGGCCGGTGAGGTGTTCGTGTTGAAAGCCCAAGTGGCGCGGCTCACCACTGCTTTGAAAGAACGCGGCGGCATTGATGAGGATGCGCTCAATCGCGCTGAATCCTCACCGGCATTTCGCGAGTGGATAACCGCGGAGCAGGCCACGTTCGGGCGCGCGTTGCTGCGACCCTTCACCCATCCGGACGAAGCGCCCAATGTGAGTCGGTTTCTCGATGCAAAGTGAACCGGCTGGATCCGCGCCAACATCCCGTGCATGGCAAGACTCGTTTGAGGCACGCGCGTATCAGAGCTTTCTCGCCGGTCTCAAGACCCATTGGGGCGGCGAGCTGTATCGAGATGTCGTCGCGCGGGCGAAGGCTAGCGGCGCAAAAACTCCGGAGCATATCGAGCAACACATGCGATCGGACCCTGCCTACCGCCTATACGGATGGTTGGAGCGTCGCGTCCAGCAATTCAAATGGACTGGCCGGTGGGGATTCGCCACGCTCGTCGATGCGCAACGACCTCTGCTCCAGGCGCATCTTGACAGCGTTGCGGACGATCAATCCGGCAAGCTTCAACTCGACCCCACGCTCGACGTTCCGGATTACGTGACCGCCACCGCAACCCATCAGCAACCGGGCGGCCTCTGGCAGGGCGCAATCAACGCGTACGTGCTGGCGTGGTACACGACCGGACTTTCCTTCGCGGGCGGCGATCCGGATGAATTGGTGAACTGGTATGCGCGGTTGATTCGCGAACGCTGCGCCGAGGCGGGCATTACGCCGCGGCGCATCGTCGATGTCGGCTGCACCGGTGGACGCTCAACCCGCGCCATCAGGCGGGCAATCCCCACGGCGGATCTGATCGGTTGCGATGTCTGCGACGGCCCGCTTCGTCATGGCCGCTTGCGTTCGATCGAGGAAGATTGCGATGTCACCTTGGCGCAATGGCGGGCCGAAGCGCTCAAACTGGCCAATGCCAGCGTCGATGTACTCGCTTCGCACTGGCTCTATCACGAGATGCCGCCTGCGGCGATCCATCGATCGATTACCGAGGCGCGGCGTGTGCTCCGCCCGGGCGGGCTCTTCGTCGCCTACGACATGGTGTTGATTCCAGGGGGCGCCATCGGCCAATGGCTGCAAACGGGCTACGCCGCCCGCAACAATGAACCGTTTGCCCATACGCTCACGACCTTCGACTTCCCAAGTGCGCTGCGTGCAAACGGCTTTGTCGACATTCAACTGGAGCTCACGAGCCCACATGCCCGACGACAATCCGTGTCGGCCGATTTGCCCACACGGCGCATCCATCCGATGACCTTCGTTTCAGCGCTCGTACCAAGGACCTGACATGCTGCTACGCCGATTCCACGCGCTCGCCGCGCTAACCATGGTCGCTGCGGCGCTCACCGCGATATTGCAGACGACGGCTACAGCGCAAACGTATCCATCGAAACCACTGCGCATCATCGTGCCCTTTCCGCCTGGCGGCCCCACCGATATGGTCGCCCGAGCCGTCGGCCAGAAATTGCATGAGCGCTGGGGTCAACCCGTACTGGTCGAGAATCGTCCGGGCGGCAGCACGATCATCGGCGTCGAGATGGTCGTCAAGTCACCGCCTGACGGCTACACATTGCTGCTTGGCTCAAACAGTCTTGCGCTCAATCGGTATCTCATCGCTAAGGTACCGTATGACATCGAACGCGATATCGCTCCAGTGATTCTCGTCGCCAAGATTTCGAATGCGCTGGTCGTTCATCCATCCGTACCAGTGCATGATCTGCGCCAATTCATCGCGTACGCCAAAGCTAACCCAGGCAAGCTTACGTATGGATCGACGGGCCTTGGCACCGCAACCCACCTTTTCGCCGAACTGTTCTCGAACATGACAGGCGTGCAGATGGTGCACATTCCCTACAAAGGCACTGGTCCGGCGGTGATCGATCTGATTTCCGGCGAGATTAATCTGATGTTCGACAGCCTGTCGACCGTCATCGCCAATGCCAAGGCCGGAAAAGTGCGTGTGATCGGACTCACCAATTCGAAGCGCTCGACCTCAGCACCGGAAATGCCCACTCTCCATGAGCTTGGGTTGACCGGCTATGAAGCCACCGGCTGGTTCGGTATCGCGGCGCCCGCGAAAGTGCCAGCAGAGATCATCGATCGGCTGAATCGCGAAATCGACAGCATCATTCGCCAGCCCGACATGGCGGCGCGCCTGGTGCAAATCGGTAGCGACGTCGTGGGCGGTCCACCGGAAGACTTCCGCGCTTTCATTCAATCCGAGACGCAGAAATGGGGTAAGGTCATTCGCGATGCCAATATCAAACCGGAATGATGCGACCATATCGCCATTCCGGCACATGAACAAGAATCAACCCTGACGAAACAATCAGCATGCTGACCCGCCGCCGTTTCCTCGCGACCGCGGGCGCCGCCTTACTCGCCGGGCGGTAAATTATTGGTGCGCCGACGCCGATCTAAGCGCTACAATTCCTCCATCGGACGGGGCTGCCCAACGAGTATCTGGATGAGCGCATGAGTTCAATGCTGCACCGATGGTTGGTCTACCTGTAACTTGCGCTCGTGCCGCTGCAAGCGACGGCAGCGCTCACCATTTGTCCGTATTCCAAATCGACGGCGAACGCACCCGTTGCCATGGCGGATATGGAGAACTGCCCTTTTCACCAGACAGACCTCGCCACCGATGAGGTTGATCGATCGAATAGCAACGAACCCGCCCGCGATCATCATCAATCCTGCTGTGCCAGCGTATCGGCCTGCGCCTTCTGCGGTATCGCGGTGAGCCGGACTTATCCGATCAGCGATACGTCTGCTGTCCCGCAGTCGGGCCGTTTCGTTCCCACGCCTTACACCTCCTTCGTTCCGGACGGCTTGCTGCGTCCGCCTAGCGTTCCCGTGTAGTGCTTTGACGGTCCAGAACCCTGGACCCGATCAACGTTACACGCGAGGATGCACTATGCATGGTCACCGTTTTGCATGGCTGGCCGCGGTCGCCATTCCGTTTGCCGTCCAGCCCGGCCCATGGGCTTCAAGGACTCATGGATGGCGATGGGCGATCTTGGCCCTAACTGGCGCGAGGTGTGGGCCAATTACGCCTTCACCGCACGGGATGCGGTAGGCGTTGGCGGCCAGATCATGCGCGCCGACGATAAACAGAAGCGGCGCGAGTTTGGCGAGGTCACCTACACACGGCTAATACAGCGGTGGAACACCAGGGATGCGCAGACCAATGTATGGCTCCTGGCCAGCATCGGTGGCGTGCAAGGCAATGATTTCGCCGGCACCAAAACCATGGTGTCACCGGGCGTGTAGGTCGACTATGAAACGACATGGATTTATGTGTCCACCGCAGGACGGCTGTATCGCGCCAACGGCATCAACCACGACTACGGCGCGGTACGGGCGGGCTTCTCATTCTACGAAACCCACTACGACGAAACGCAACCTTGGTTCATCCTTGAAGCAAGGCGGATGCGGGATCTGTCGGACCAGCTCGAACTCACGCCTATGTTGCGACTCATCAATAAAGGCTACTTCATCGAAGGCGGCGTCAACAACTCGCGCCAGATCCGCTTTAACTTCATGTACATTTTTTGAAAGGTAATACCATGAAATCGTTAGTCGCTGCACTAGTGCTTAGCATCGCTGCAAGTGGCGCACTCGCCGACGTCAGGACGATCCGCGCCGAGGTAAAGGGGGTGGTGTGCGCATTCTGCGCGCAAAGCATCGAGAAGAAAATGCGCTCGCTGTCGCAAACGCAGGATGTCTATGTCGATCTCAAAAACAAAGTCGTGGCAGTGGAAATGAAGGAAGGTCAGACCTTATCGCAGGACAACGTACGGGATCTCATCAAGGATGCCGGCTACGACGTCGGCAAGATGGGAATCGTGACGAGCACTGCGCAACAGATCAAAGCCTCTCTACGCGCCAAAAAATAGCCATGGATGGTCTTGGTCAAAGCAGGCTGGTCGCGGTGCTGTCGCTCTTCACGAGCGGCGGCACCTTGCTTTGCTGTGCGTTGCCCGCGATGCTGGTCACGGTCGGTGCCGGTGCAGCTTTGTCCTCGCTGGTCTCTACCGTGCCACAGTTGATCTGGCTATCCGAGCATAAGGAAGCCATATTCTTGAGTGCCGGAGCGATGCTCGCCATTGCGGGACTTCTGCAATGGCGGGCGCGCAGCCTGCCGTGTCCGATTGATCCGGTCCTAGCGGCTGCCTGCACGCGCACACGTGTTTTTTCTTTTCGTGTGTATGTACTTTTGCTCGCGCTGTTCCTCGTGGGCGGATTCTTCGCGTTCGTCGCACCGTTACTTGGCTAGCGCCCTGATAGTTCCCCTTGCATCTCGATCCGCCGGACCCGTTCGCCGTGCGATTGGTGCGCTTGGCGCATCCACGCCTGCAGCGACTCGCCGTCGTTGTGGCGGGGCACCGTGTGGGTGCGCACCGTCATGGAATGGAAGATGCTGGAACCCACTGCATCGGCACACGCACTTCGCAGCCAGCGGAGCGCCTCAGTAGGAAGTCCGCGTGGCGCGTACAGCAGATGAATCGTGGAAAACGCAGATTTCTGCCAACCCAACGCTTTCAGCGGCGGAATGGCCGGCAGCGAGACCATGGGTTCATCGGCACTCACCGCCAGTGCGCGCACGCCGCGTCCAAGCGTGAGGATATTCGGCAGGGTAATCGTGAAATCCACCGATCCGTTGATCGTTTGCGTATTCATGTCAGCGACGCTCCGGAACGGAATATGCACGAACTTGACGCCGCTCTCTCGTGCGACGCTTTCTCCTAACAGGTGTGGGGTCGAGGCGTGTCCGGTTGTCCCGTAGGCAAGCGGTTTTGGCAACTTGCGTGCCGCCTCGACCAATTCTTCGAGCGTCCTGTAAGGCGAATTGGGACCGACCACGAACATCAGCGGCGCATCGACCACTTGGCAAATAAACTCGAAGGATTCAATGGAGTAAGCGATGTCCTTCACCACATGCGGTTGCACGCTCACGGTACTGTCGCCGCCAAAGCCAAGCGTATAACCGTCCGCTTTGGCGCGAGCGATGAGACTCGTCCCGATCACCCCGGAGGCACCCTCCCGGTTGAGCACGATGAAGTTCGCCTGAGGATTCGCCTTGGCCATCGCGTCAGTCAGTGCGCGAGCAAGCAAATCGATCACGGAGCCCGCCGTGAGCGGCACGATCACCTGGACGGGCCGCGCCGGGTAGACCTCGGAGGCAAGCGTGACCGCCGACATACCCGACAGTCCGATGCCGCAGGCGCTCGCGAGCAAGTTTAAGCAGAGTCGCTTCATACCGACCTCCTTTGCCGACTTGGTGGTGTGTCTCCCGCCACCATTGAACTCCTTGCCGGCCATCCCTTGCAAGCGTTTCCGGACGATAACGTTTTGGGACAATAAGGTTTTGGGTCAATCAGCCCGTCTCGTCGTAGAACGCCGCCACGATCTGCTGAAACGCCGCCGGATCTTCACGAAACGGCAACGCACCGTTTCTATTGATCAGATGAAACTGCGTGGCAGACTGGCGCCCCGCCACCAATCGAAACAACCACAGCGCCTGATCGACCGTGCCAAGCGGATCATCGCTGCCCCAGATGACTTGCACCGGCATGGCAAGGCCGGTTCCCCGGCAGGTCTCATAGAAGCGCGCTTTCGTCTGGGCCAGACTCATGTTGAACGCGTCGATGCCGGCGGCGGTACTCATCAGGGCCTGCGCTGCTCGATGCGGAGCTCCTGCCGCTCCTTCCATGCATGCGTCGAGCAACGCGGTGTCGATCGGGTGATGTGAATACGCGATGCGTTCAAGCGCCCACGCTTGAGAATGGCGACTCCACAACGGCGGCGGCGGATACGCAAAGGTCTTGTTCTCGATCATGTCGCCAGAGGGCGCCGCAGCAACACATGCGACGGTGCTGACCGCCGCGATGCGAGCGGGCTGCTCACTTGCCAAAGCGAGGGCGATCAGGCCACCGAGGTCATGTCCAATTAGATGACACCGATCGATACCCAATGCATCCAAACTCGCACGCACATGGGCGATCATCGAGTCGACGGTGAGACCGCTCGCTGGAATGCCGGTAGCACCCGCGCCCGGCAGATCAAGGGCCAACACATTGCGTTCGCGCGCGAATTGCTCGAGGCATGCGCCCCAGAGATGCGCACTGCTTGCATACGGCGTGCGGCCGGGAATGCCGCCATGCAGGAATACCAGTGTCGGCGTCTGGCAGCCGGGCTTGTCGATACGCAAGCCGCTCGTTGCAATACCGCCCACCAGCTTGTCGAATCGACCCATCACGCGCTCCCCTTCTCGCTATGCAGCGCGACAAAGCGTGCAAGCAGCGCATTGAAGCGCGCCGGATGTTCGCGAAATGGAAAATGACCTGATTGATTGATCACATGCAATTGCGCGCGCCGTTCGTGGCGCGCAACCATCTGGTACAACTCCATACCACGTTCGAGCACGGCGGTCTGATCGTTGAATCCCCAGATGATCTGGATCGGTCGCTGCAAGCGGCCTTCAGCGAGCCATTGCAAAGTCTCACCTTTATCGCGCGCAAGCTGCGGGAGAAAGAGCTTCATGCCAAGCCGTTCTTCTTCGATCTTACTCACGCTTTCCTGATATTTCGGCAGCGCCAGCGTATGCATCACCGAATCGATCCAGCCTTCAGTCACTACCCCGGGCGAATACGAATAGCGTTCATAGACCCAGCGCACACATTCACGACTGCCGGGTGGAAACGGTGGTCGCGACAACACGACTTCATTGGTGCCGACACCGGGTGAGAGTGTGCCGGTGTTCACCATCGTCACCGAGCGCACCAGATCATGGTGTTCGAGAGTCAGCCGCATGGCTGCATAGGCGCCACGCGAATGCCCGACGATGTGCACCGGGCCCAGGCCCAGCGCGCGAATGAATCCGGCTGCATGATTGACCACCGCCCGCATCGTGTAGTCGTCATGCTGCGGATTGTCGGTTTCACCTTGACCAAGCTTATCGAATGCGATGGCCCGGAAGCGGCCGGCCAACGGTGCGAGATTCAGATTCCAGGTGGACGCACTCGAGGCGGACTCACTCGTGCCGAAGTTGCCGCCGTAGATGAAGACGATCGGCTCGCCGGTACCGGCCTCGTAATAGCGCGTACGAATACCCTCGACATCGATCCAGTGCCCCTCTGGCATCGGCACATCAGCTGTTGCATGCATAGCGTTCCCCTACCTACTGTGCAACGATTCCGAGGCGCTTGACCACCGGCCCCCATATCGCCCGTTGATCGCGCAGATAGCCGCCCAATTCAGCCGGGCTCATGACCCGCGGGAAATTACCGGTGGCCGCCAATTTCTCAGCCACATCGGTGGCCACGACGATGCGATTCGCATCCGCGTTCACTTTTCTCACGATCGCCTCGGAAACTTTCGCGGGCCCAATGAAAGCGAAGAAACCCACCGCGGCATAGCCCGGCACAACTTCCGCAATCGCCGGTACGTTCGGCAACAGAGACAGCCGCTGCGCGGAACTCACACCGAACGGTCGCAGCGCCCCTGACTTGAACGCACCACTCAGCGCGGACACGCCTTCCACCACCATCCCCAGCCGTCCGCCCATGACATCCTGCAGCGCGGCGGCCGATCCCTTGTAAGGCACGTACGTCATGTCGACCTGTGCGCTATGCAGGAAATACATGGCCGCGAGATGCGGAAGCGTGCTTGGCGTATTGGCGGCAAATTCGACCTTGCCCGGATTCTTGCGCGCATAGTCGATCAGCTCGGTGAGATTGGCAGCCGGCACATTCGGGCTCACACCAAACACCAGCGGCACTTCGCCCGCCATGGCGATCGGCGCGAAGTCCTTTTCAACATCATAGGGCAGGCTCTTTTGCGTAAAAGGCGTGATGGTGAGATAGGACCCTGCCGACACCATCAGCGTATGTCCGTCGGGCGCCGCACTAAGGAGCGCCTGACACGCGAGGATGCCGCCCGCTCCCGGACGATTGTCAACCACTACCGATTTCTTCCAGACCTTCGACAATTCATCGCCAAGAATCCGCGCGAGCACATCGCCTGAACTACCGGCTGCCGCCCCGACAATCAGCCGCACCGGTTTCGCAGGGAACTCTTGCGCCTTGATCGCGAGCGGAAAGGCGACGGCCATCATGGTCGCTGCGGCAACGCAGGCGACGCTTGCCTGGAACGATCGACGCATAGTGAGGCCTCATCCGATTGCAATGGCGGCACTATATCGCCTCCGCCGAAAAAGCGAAGCGGGCCGCGTTCGCAGTAGACTTCGGGCAACCCCAAAAGGAGCTGGCCATGGAGACACTTGGCAACGATGCAGCAGACTTTCGGTTGGATAGCGGTGGCGGCTCGGTCGCGATCGAACGGCTGCTTGGGCGCGGGTTGCCGCTAGCGAAGCAGAACGACGCCCAGCGCCTGGAACTCCATTACCATGCGCTGTCGAATTTCATGAAGATGTTCGACATCCGCTCAGACGATCGACTCGTGCTGTTGACCGATCGGCTCATTGACCCACGTGTCATCAATGCGATCAGCGGCGTGGCGGCCGCGCAAGGTGTCCGGCCGGTCGAAGTGCGCATGCCCAACACGCAGATCGAGGCCATCCCCGACGACGTCAAACCGATTCTCGACAAAGCGACTTTCGTTGTATCAACCTGGTTCTGCTCGGTGATCGATCCCTATTGCGTGCGTCTGCGCGCCGAGCAAGGCCAGCGTTGGGTGAAGATCACCTACTTCCGCGATCTCGATTTGCTGCATGCACCGCATGCGCGCTTTCCGGTGGAAATCATGTCGCAGTTGATCAGGAATACCGCCGGCCGCTATCCCCGCGATAAAGCCTGTTCGCTCCGGCTTACCGACCACCGCGGCAGCGATATGACGGTTGAACTCACCGCGCGGATGAATGACGCCAATCTCAATACCAACCGGTGGCGTGGCGAACTGCTGGCCAATAAGCCCGGGGCGTATGTGCACTACATTCCGACGCACGGCCCGAATCTCTACGAGCGCGGCCCTGCGATCGATCACGCCGATCAGGTGGTGCCAGTCAATGGCATCGTCTATCCGCAATGGGCGGTGGGGTTTGAACGCCCGTTCGTGGAGCGGATTGGTGTGCGGTTCGCTGATGATCGCGTGGTCGAAGTCACCGGTCGGTCAGAAGAAGCGGTGATTCTGCGTGACATGCTGATCGGCAGCCGGCTCATCGAACTTGGCTGCGGCTTCAATCCAAAATGGCCGCGCCATACGATTTATCCGGCCGGATCCAACTCACCTGGCGTGCTCCACTATGGGCTCGACCTGGCAAAGCCCTCGGACTACATCAAAAAAACCATGCCCAATTGGGAAGAACCACCCGTCCATATGGATCTGGTAGCGTTCGACACGACGGTCACCGCCGGTCCCAACAAACTCATCACCAACGGATTCCTCGAAGCGCTGCGCGATCCCGATGTCGTGGCGCTCGCTGCCCGGTACGGCGATCCGGTCGATCTGCTGGAAAGCTGGCCCGAATAGGCCGCCGATAACAATCCATTCTTAACAGGAGAACACGATGCGCGCAGTCGTCGCCAAGCCAGGTTCATTGACAATCGAAGAAGTCACCGCCCCCGTCCCCACCTCAACCCAGGCACTCGTTCGCGTGCAAGCGATCTCGCTCAATCGCGGCGAAGTGCGCCTCGCCCTTTCCGACTCACCGAATCCGCGCCCCGGTTGGGACTTTGCAGGGGCCGTCGAACAACAGGCGGCCAACGGTACTGGCCCCAAGACCGGTACCCGCGTAGTCGGTGTGCGACCGAGCGGCGCGTGGGCCGAACTCCTTGCCGTGGAGCCGGATTGGATCGCCGCGCTGCCTGAACAGGTGAGCATTGCGCAAGCGTCCACCTTGCCGGTCGCCGGTCTCACCGCCTATCACTCACTTCGGCACGGCGGCTATCTCACCGGACGCCGGGTGCTGGTCACCGGTGCATCGGGCGGGGTCGGCCACTTTGCCTGCCAGCTTGCTGTGCTAGGTGGCGCCGAAGTGGTGGCAACCATGCGTGATCCGTCCCACGCAAAAGCGCTCACCTCGATCGGCACGCCGCTCGCCGCGGTCGTTCAATCCGCTGACGAGATCGGCAAGCATGGGCCCTATGATTTGGCGCTCGATTCGGTGTCGGGTGCGTCACTGTCTGCCGCGCTCGCCAATCTGAAACAAGACGGCCTGTGCGTGGTCTACGGCGTCACCGATGCGGGCACCGCGACGCTCGATGTGCGTAAGTTCTTCATCACCGGTGGCGGACGCCTCTATGGCCTGATGATGTTCCATGAGTTGCGCCGTGAAAGCGCGTCCGTCGGACTCGCGTATTTGGCGAGCCTGGTTGCAAGCGGAAAACTGAAAACCCATGTCGAAGTCGAAGAACCGATCGCCCGCATCGCCGATGTGGCAAGGCGCATGGTCGATCGGAAGATCCTCGGCAAGGCCGTGCTGCGTTTCTAAAAAGTAATCGAACAAGAGGGCTCACCCCCCTCGTAACTCCCCGAGAAATATGGTCACGCTGATTGCGCGAGATAGCTTAATCAGCGTTCCCTAAGGAAGAGGACCCCCAATGGCACGGATTGACTTCGCACTCTGGGATGCGGTTGGCGGTTATGCCGATCGGAACGCACCGATGGCCGATGTGTATGACGAGCACATTCGCCTCGCCCAGGAAATCGAGCAACTCGGCTTTCATTCCTACTACGTGATCGAACATCAGAACTCGCCGGTCGGGCGCATCACCTCACCCACCGTGTTTCTCACCGCCATTGCACGGGCAACCAGCAAGCTCCGGTTGGGCGCGATGATGTGGCAGCTGCCGCTCTATCATCCGATCCGGTTGGCCCAGGAAGTGGCGATGCTGGACCACCTGTCCCGCGGCCGGGTCGAATTCGGCACCGGCATCGGCGTGCATGAACACGAGTTCATCCGCTGGGGGGTTGACTACTATCAGCGTGCCGCCATCGCGGGCGAAGTGCTCGACATCGTGAAGATGGTCTGGACGCAGGATGAAGTCACCTTTAACGGTAAATACTTCAAGTTCGATGAGGCACTGCCGCAACCCCATCCGTTCCAGAAGCCGCATCCGCCGATTTGGGCGGCCGTGCATAGTGAGGCAGCTATCGATTTCGCCGCCAAGAACAACTATCACGTGTCGCAAAATCTCGACTCCGATGAGGTCATCGCGCGCAAGTTCGATCTTTATCGAAAACTCTGGAAGCAATATCAACACGCCGGTCCGATGCCAAGCGTATGGCTCATGCGACAAGTCCATGTGGCCGAAACCGATGAAAAAGCCCATGACGAAGCGCGTCAGTTTCTCGCTTCGCGCACGGGCGGTGCGGTTCCCGTGGGTGGCGGACCGATCGAACGCACGCGCATCGGCTGGGGCTCGCATCCACGCGGCATGGGTCGGGACAGCGAACGGCCCGACGACAAGGCGCGCGGTGAATCGATGAGGAAGGCCGCACAGAGCTATGAGTACAACCTTGAAGCGGGCCTCGCCATCGTCGGCAGTCCGGAAACGGTCATTCGCAAGCTGGAAGAAGGCAAGAAAAAAATCGGCTACGACGTGTTCTGCACCAATCACGAGATCGGCGGCATGCCCGATCCCATGGTGCGCAACTCCATTCGGCTGTTCGGCAAAGAGGTGATACCGGCGTTCCGGTAGAGGATGTGGATGTGTTGACGCACAGAGACATGCCCGCACCGCCGGAAATAATGGGATGAGTGCGACGCTCGCAACGCCGCTCGTTGTTCCGACTTTGCGCCAATTGTTCACCGCCTACCTCGTCGTCGGCGCGACCGGATTCGGCGGTTCGGTGGTGTGGTTGCGGCGCATGCTCGTCGAGAAAAATCGCTGGCTGGCGGCCGACGATTTCAATGACGCATTGAGCCTGAGTCAGTTCCTTCCCGGTCCGATGGTGTTCAATTTCATCGTCGTGATCGGCCGTCATTTGCATGGTTTGCCGGGCATTCTGGTATCGAGCTTCGCGCTGATGCTGATGCCATTCATCTTCGCGCTGATCCTCGGATCGTTGTACAACCTCTATGGCCAGCTACCCGCTATTCAAGGCGTGCTGCGGGGCATCGCGCCGGTCGCGGCAGGCCTGCTGCTCAGCCTCGGCTGCAAGACTGCCATGTCGCCCATCTTGCGAAGTCCACTCGCGATCATGGCAATTCTCACTTTTGCGGCGGCCGGCATCTTTCGCGTCAGCTTGCCGATGGTGATGCTGATCATCGCCCCGCTCTCGATTCTGCTCGCCGCGAGCCGTAAGCGATGATGGATAGCGTGTTCCTTGGCATGTTGCTCAATTTTTCCCTGCTTTCATTGCTGGCGTTCGGTGGTATGACGGCGGTGTTGCCCGAGTTGCAGCGGGTGGTGATCGACAGGAACGCATGGATCGATCAACGCACCTTCACCGATCTCTACAGCATGGGCTATGCGATGCCAGGCCCCAATGTGCTGATCGGAACGATGATCGGCTTCTATCTTGCCGGGACTTTGGGCGCATTGGCGGCAACACTTGCGCTCTCGCTGCCCGCGGCGACGATGACCTATTTTATTGCCAAAGTCTGGCACCAATTCCGTGAGTCGCACTTACGCCGTGCCATTCAACGCGGACTATTGCCGATTACGGTTGGACTCACCTTTGCAGGCGGCTATCTGGTGGCCCGCGGCTCGAATGATTCGTGGCTTGGCTATGGCCTCACTGTCGTCACCATTGGCTTGGTCCTACGTACGACGCTGCATCCACTTTGGATGATCGGTGTGGGCGCGATACTCGGATTGATGGGCTGGGTGTAAGGTCGTTACGCGAAGTCTTTATACTCTGCGCACATGGCATCCACCCACCAGCATCCACCCACCGGAATAGGAGACAACCCACCGTGCAATCGAGCAAAACGCTGTCGGCGGTGCTGCCTGCACTGGTCATCCTTACCATCGGCAGTATTTTCAGTGCCGCCGCAAGGGCTCAAGCGGGCGCGGAGTCGTATCCGGACAAACCAGTTCGCATCATCGTGCCCTTCGCACCCGGCGGTTCGACCGATTTGGTCGGGCGGACCCTTGCACAGAAGATGTCCGAATCGTGGAACCAGACGGTCGTCGTGGAAAATCGCGGCGGCGGCGCCACCATCATCGGAACCGAAGCGGCGGTCAAATCCAAGCCCGATGGCTATACGCTCTTGATTGGCGTCAGCACGCTTGCCACCAATCCAGCCATGCAACCGAAGCTGCCGTATGAGGCGATGCACGATCTCGAGCCAATCAGCATGCTGGCGCGCGCGCCGATCGTCGCCTACATCAATCCAAGCTTCGCGCCGCAAGATCTCAAGGGCCTCATTGTTTTCGCCAAGTCGACGGCGGGTGGTGTCCATTATGGATCGGGCGGTACCGGCACCGTCACGCATCTCGCAGCGGAATTGCTCAGGGATCGCACCGGCGCGCCGCTCACGCATATCGTCTACAAAGGCGGCACGCCGGCGATGGCCGATGCGATTGCGGGCCACATCCCGATGACCTTCGCGACGGTAGGCCAAGCCCTGCAGCACTACCGGGCAAAACAATTGCGCGCGCTGGGCGTCACCTCAGCGGAACGTTACCCCTCGATTCCGGATGTGCCGACCTTCAAGGAGCAAGGCTTCGATATCATCACCAGCGAATGGTTTGCCCTGTTCGCCCCGGCTGGCACCCCCAAACCCATCATCGACAAACTAAACACGGAGGTGCGGAAAATCGTGACGCTCCCCAATCTTGCTGACCGGCTGACGGCCATCGAACTCATCAGTTCCAGCCCCCAGGAACTCGCCGACTTTGTACGACGCGAGACCCATCAATGGGGCGAACTGATCCGCAAAGCCGGACTGAAAGAAAACTAACGAATCACGCCCTGCTCACGCAACCGGGCGATCTTCGCATCGTCGATACTCAGTTCGCGTAGCACCGCCGTCGTGTCGGCCCCATGCCCTGGCGACACACGATGGATTGCACAAGGCGCATCGGTGAATTTGATAGGAAATCCAAGCACGTCAATCTGGCCGACGAAGCCTGTGAGGATGCGCTGTACGACATCGCCGCTTTTCGCTATTTCTGCCGGATTGATCTGGGTCGGGAACGGGTCCCCGATGCCACCACCTTGCTTGGCTTTCGCCATGTGCTGGAAGCACACGATATTGGC